>CAYPPO010000040.1:0-16531 GCA_964412625.1 uncultured Candidatus Poseidoniales archaeon | reverse complement strand
GATACAAATTACCTCCGCTTAAGGTGCCTAACATCGCCTTGTAGTGCACTTCTCCAGCAACATTGTCTGGAATCGGTAGACTTGAAGTTAATACTGTACCATTATCTCCGTTACCCAAGGTACATGTGTCACTGGAATCTACTTCGAACGGTGACATAGACCAAGCGGTAGTCGACCACTCTCTTGGACCATAATCGCTCTGTGCACGACTGGGTTTTACAATTCGATACATGACGTGTGATACATCTTCATCAAGGGAATAATCAAAACCAGTGGCTACGCAAATGTCAACCGGTATATCGCCTTTGCTCAGTGGAAGAAGGTCTTCTGGCTCATCAAGTTGGTTCGCAGACAGGTTAGCTAAACCATCATCAGCCCGCTCTCTGGGGTTATCCGCTATTTCCGCAATGTAAAATCCGAGACCTAGATTTCTAACTGCAATATGATCAATGTCTTCTGGGCGTTGGTGGAATGCTGTACCAATTTCTGAGGTGTAACAGTAAGATCCGTGAACACCATAATGCCAGTCGCAAAAGTCACCAGACGTCGGATACAGAGAAGAGGATTGGAGATTTTCGTACTGGGTCATATCAGCCATCTTTTGCCCATGATATTCTAATTGGTAGTGATCAGGACTTTGACAATCCGTGCAGTGGCCCCATGGCCATAGAATAAGTTCTGAGTATGAATGATGCGTAAGTGTTGACTTAAATTCACTCGCACCGTCACCGTCATCATCATTCATTTCCGTCATATCTTGAATGAATTTGGTTTCCGGCTCAGAGTTGCCGCCCCACCAATCTTCGTCAGTAAGACCGTCTGCATCATCATCCTTACCGTCAACATGATCTTCATTTACTTGCCCATCACCGTCATTGTCTTTATCGTCCACCGGGCCATTATAGACATCGTTGTTTGAGCCATCAAGTTCGCCCTCAGATGGCGAACAGGTGCCTGGAATTAGTGGACCTGTTGCACCTAGTGGAGCGCCCCATTCGAATTGGTAATTACGGTTTAGATCTACTCCGTCACAATCCTCATCCACTTCTTCTTGCAAGTCCGGTAATGGCGTAACACCAGTGAACGTGTTGTCTCTTAGGTTCTTTCGCCACCCGCCGCTAGGGCATGATTCCCATGCAGGGGCAGGGCAGAAAACTTCGCGGTCGTAGATATTACCGTCGACATTTAACATCGGAATAAGGTAAATCTCTCTCATGTTAACTAAATCAGTAATGAATTGTTCAGAATAATCTTCGTCAACACCATGGTCTCCTGGCCCACAATTGGTGCCGTCACCGTTTGAATCTTGGTACTCAGTAGCCATACCGGTACAATCACCATCATCATCCAATACTCCATCGCCATCAGTATCGCCCCAACCATCTTCATCGACACGCCCATCGCCGTCATTATCATATGCGATGTTGCCGTATGAAAAAGCGATGACTTCTAGCTGAAGCATCGGCACTTGGTAAGACATCCATTCACGAGCGTGGTGGTTACCGACGATCATTACGTCATGGCGGTCTGGATAGTTGCCGTTATCGCCCACAAACGGATTATAATCACCGTCTTGGACGTCTTTAGTAATCTTCATCCAAGGTGAAGAATGACCGTAATACCAACCTTCGTAAGCGTCAGCTGTTACCTCTTCACCTCGTGCATTAGTTCCACCATTCATGCCTTCATGATACTCAAATATGTCTGGATTTTCCTCTGCAAGACGCTGCATACGAGTCTTCATTGTCTCGTACGTGTGGTATTGTTTGAATTGTAGAATATCATCACCGGCTGGCGCCCAAGGGAAGATATCGTTGATGTAATCATCTGACCAAACATCCTCGGGAGCAGTTCCTGTATTGGGTTCGTCTTGAGCAATAGTTGAAGCAACCATTGGAGTCATCAAAGAAAGTAGCAATGGCAGACAAATTAGGAATCCAAAAGATGGTCTAGTCTTTAGGGCAACAATGGGAGTTTTGCGATTCGCGAGCATCCTATCGTGTAAGCGAAGTGCTTTGAGTTCTTGAAGCCGTCGCGTCAAGGTATAAATTCTAATCAAGCAAATCTAGCACATTTTCCGGGGGCCTCCCGATTACTGCTCGGCCATCCTTGATTAAAATTGGGCGCTGTAAGACCTTCGGGTTATCAGAAAGTAATTTGCGCACATCTGAGATATTATTCAGATCATACCCCATCGTTGAATCTACCTCCTGTTGGCGAATTACTCCTTCAAGCGAAAGTAAAACCTCCATGTCTTCAGGGGCGATACCATTCTCAAGATAACGATAATCTTCAAACTGCACATTTCTCTCGACAAGCAGTGCCAATGTCTGTCGCGATTTTGAGCATCTCGGGTTGTGATACAAACGCATAGTTGCCTCTCAGGGTGGAGGTTAATGAACCAAACCACGCGATGAGTTTGTTATCGAATATGTCTAAAACGCAGAGCATGTGGAGTAGCCATGGTCGAAGACGATATTGCAAATCAAGCAGCGGAATCTGTTGGAATAAATGAGATGACAGTTCTAGCTATTCTTGGCATAATTCTAGCTGGGCTGATTGTGCGTTTTTTGAGTATGGCTTTCGCTCCATCATTGCTCAAAAAAATAATCCGTTCGGAAAATCTGCAAACCAAGACCGTTAAGCAATCAGACAAGGCATTGGGTAGCGCACTCGGTGCATGTGTCTCATACATTTTATCACTTCAATTAGTTAACTCGATTGAAGCAGGTTCGTCCACTTATGAGATGCCAGATATTATGTTGACAATCATACCAAATATATTCCAATTTATTATCGCTCTTGCAGTAGTTGTTTGGGCCTTTAGACTAGTCAGCGTGGTGCAAGATGTAGTTGTAATGTTGGATTCTGACGGAGTAAGCGATGGCACCGATAAAACGTTAGTCAGTGCATTGGAGAGCGTTTTGCGTTTCTTTATCGTATTCATCGGTGCCATATTTATTGCCGATGCAGTTGGAGTAAATCTCACCTCACTCATTGCGGGATTAGGTATTTCTGGACTTGCCTTGGCTTTAGCGGCCAAGGATACCATCTCAAACTTCTTTGGGGCATTGACAGTGTTACTCGACAGGCCGTTCAAGGTTGGGGATTGGGTTCTTGTCGGCGCCTCCGAGGGCGAGGTTATCGAAATCAATCTTAGAACTACGCTAATAAGAACCGGTATCGATACGGTAATTACCATCCCAAACGCCAACCTAGTCAGTACTCCCGTCGAAAACTATGGCAAGCGAAGGTGGCGCAGATGGCAGACAATGCTACATTTTGACATCAACTCTAACCCTGACCAAGTTGAAGCGTTTCGCGACGATGTATTAAATTCAATTCAGGAAAATGCCGCAACCATGAACGAAGATTCGTCATGGTGTAGGGTCAACGATATTTCCGCAACCTCAATTGATGTGTCACTGAATCTCTATTGGGATGTTCAAGGTGGTGCAGATGAACGTCAAGAAAAGGAGAAATTCTTGTTAGAAATAATGCAACTTGCGAGAGAACACAAACTAAGTTTTTACGATAATAGAGTTAGAAAGCAGAGCAACTAGTAAGGTTGCGGATCTTTGGCCCAATAGATTATGTTACAGGCTAACGCACCTATCAAACAAAGCCCCCCAGCAATACCTGCCAGTGTTGGTGAAGTTGTCTCCATTCGCCAAGCAAAAAATGCAATAACTGCACCGGTTATTCCACCCCATAATCCCGACTTCCACAAGCGAAGAACTCCTAAATGTGCTTGAATTCTTGAAACATCATTGAGCCAATTTTGGGCGATTTTGCCAAGTTCCTCATCGCCGTAAAATCTCGCTTCCCCCATGGCCAATAGAACTGCGTGATAGCGCCAAATCCACGGCCCGCCCATTAGTGTTGATAGTGCCTTTTTATGTGCATATGAGTTTGGTGCTTTACTCAAATAGGCCTGAAGCATTGCTTTCCTATCACTCTCATTCATTCCTCTAGTGAAGGATATTTGTTGCTCGAGCAGCATTAAATTTGCTAACCCAGGAAGTCGGTCTGCGTCACACAATAAGTGTTCTACGGCCGACCGAATATCGGCTATGAAAACTAACTCATCGTCTTCTCGTGATAACAATGCTAAGTCTAGATTTAAGCGCGGTAAGCCTACCGTGTACTTTGAGTGAGGGGCTCGCCATAGGGTAGTAACCTTCAATTCAGCTTCGATGTCTTGAAGTCGATCGTTCCACCTACGTTCGGTGTTTGGTGTCGCAAAAGTTTGCAGTGCATTGTGAATCTCCCCCAGATTACTCGCTAGCTTGTCGCAGTCAAAAATATCAGCATTTACTGCCAATTCTGGACAGTCATAGACTACCACTCGGTCATTATTATCGACGTGATAAACCATACTGGGTAATCTTAGCGATAACCCTTCTAGAGCCTCTCGCCAAGGCGCATAGTGCATCAGCCTAGACAGATCATTACCGAGGTTGAAAGGGGTGATCCTTGCAATTTGGCGATCATTGATTCGGATTAAGTATCCTTTCCGATCTTGGTGGATAATTTCTACTTCCGAAGCCTCCGGCCAAGTTCCCCAAAATGTACCTTCTGCTGATGGCTTTTGCCACCATTTTTCGGCAAGGCATTCTTGATAGTTCCATGTATCAATTGAGCCAAAGACTGTTTGAATGCGACCCGAAGAAAAACTCTCAGAGTCCTCTGTGACGATTCCACTCGGCCACCATGGCGACTCGTCCATGCCAATCCGAAATGCCCCCCACACAAAAGACCGATGTTTGAACACGACATAATTCGGGGTTACCATAAAATGCTAGTCCGCGCTCCTAGAATCGTGGCACAGCAGATAATTGTTCCAGGTTCAATTCCGAACAGTGGTTCAAACAGTAAGAAATGGTGGATAACAGGGATACTGATTGGCGTTAGCATTTTGTTTAGCATGGTAGGTGTGGCCATCGAACCCGACCAAGATGCATTAGCTGAATGTTATGAGCGCTATGGCGATGGAGAATACTCGCTCGAATGTCAGGATTTGCGTGAGGAAATGGCCTCCAGTGATGCGGTTGTTGGTGTTGGAGGAATCTTCTGTTGCAGCGGATTGATAATGATGGTTGTTGCCCTGTCCACCGGAAACGCCGCTAAAAAAACCATTATTGTTCAGCAAGGTTTTGTCCCCCAAACAACAGCAGTTCAACCACAACAGCAGGTGATTCGTACCGGTGCAGTAATCAATCCATCAATGACCGGAAGAATGCCACTTGATGCCAATCGTAACAAACCAGTCAATCAACAATCTAACACTCAACCTACCAAAACTAATCAGGCCAAACCAAATAATCAATCTGGTGCACCATCGATGGATGAAATTGACAGACTTTCAAAAGAAGCAAAAAACCTTGAACTAGCAAGAGATTTCACCAAGGCTGCTGAGTTGTACCAAAGGGCTGGGTTATTTGCTGAAGCTGGCAGAATAAGACAGACTTACTTAGAAAATGATAAGCCAATGGTCCAGATCGGCCAAATCGGTGATTCAGTCGTCAAGGACTCAGTAATAATGGGTGAACAAAAATCTCAGCTGTGCCCGGGATGTGGAGTTGTGATTCAACCCGAATGGAATTTCTGCCCTTCTTGTAATAGCCCTCTGTGAGTGATTTGATGGAATTTGCCCACTACTCAATCTCACTTATCCTAGGTTTTGTTGTTGCGAGATTTGTCACCGAGAATACGAACATTCACTTGAAATTCAAAGGTCTGTGGATACACCATTGGATTTTAGCAACACTCGCGATGATGGTGGTTCTGTACCTCGAGATATCTGAACCATATATTTGGGGGGGCTTAACTGGTGTCGCCTTAGAAGGTCTGCCGAGAAAAAATTGGTCGATCAGAAATAAGCGGTAATGTCGGCAGAACTGCTTTATTGGTGACAGCCCTGCTCAATTTATGGAAGACGTCGATTGGTTGCAGTCGATGTTGTCAAAAGAGCGAGAGGTCAGGCCACCCGGAAGTAAAAAATCTGAACAACGGTATCTTGATGGAAATTGTGTAAAGTTGTATGACAATGACCGCATCGTTGCATATGCAGAGATGCGCAGGGTTGGTAGCCACGTTGAAATTTCAACAGTATTAGTCGATCACGAGTATCGCAATAATGGATTTGGCAAACGAATAATCGAGGAAGCACTGGAGAACATTAAGCACAGTAAAGTAATGGCCTGCACCAAGAATCCAGCCATGGCTAAAGTGTTAGATTCACTGGGTTTTAAGGTAACCAAATGGCCGGGATTTTGGACAAATTTCATCCTCTCAATCAACACTATCAAGCGATTAATAGCTATGCTAATTAGGTTTGATTTCAAACGAATTTGGCAGCAGGGTAAAGGTATTCACAAATATGACCAATTTGAAATTATCAGATAGTCGCCATACCAACCAACCATATACTTGCCGCTCTTGGTTGAACTATGCATCGAAGAGTTGTTGTCCCCTCAAGGGTAAATGTCATCGGTGAACATACTGATTATGCTAATGGTCTAGCCTTACCATTTGCTATCGACAGCAAATTGGAACTCATCATTAAGCCACTTCGCTCAGGTTTTGAAGGCGATGAAACGGTAGTTGCACTTTGGCGGGCTGCTGGTGGCTATCCGGCAAATTTAGAATTAATTAGTGAAATACCGATTGGTAAAGGAATGTCATCCTCAGCGGCTCTCTGTGTAGCGATTATCGTGGGCATAAATCCAGATCAGGAAAAAATGACGATTTGTCAAAAGGCGCAACGGCTAGAGCATGAGGTTCTTGAAACGCCGTGCGGATTATTAGACCAGATGGCAATTGTTTTTGCAAGAAAAAATTATGCAACCATGATAAATTTCGATAATTTAACGGTTGAATATCTCCCGTTACCAGAATCTTGGCTATTCAAATTGGTTGATTCGGGCATTCACCGTAAGCTCTCTCAGGTCGATTATCAAACCAACAAAAAATACCAGTCATTACATGTTGATGATGAAAATAAACGCGTAATTAAGGCGCTTAATTCCACTGCTGTTGAATTGGGAGAATTGCTCAATGAATCACACGCTTCATTGACAAAACTCGGCGTTAGTCTGCCCGCAATCGACAATTTAGTGACAAAATTACAAGCGACTGATGGTGTTCTTGGCGCAAGAATGATGGGCGGAGGATTTGGTGGTATGATCATCGCTTTGGTGACTGATGACAATGTGTTGCCCAATGCGATACAAGTCACTAGTTCAAGTTCTTTTAGTTTTGAGGAACTCGACTAATTTTGACAGCCGGTCCGGAGTGCCCATATCCCAGAATTTTGTGTTGTCCATATGGGCGCTGATTTTACCCGATAATTTAGGATAAACAGTTTCTTCCCAACTCCATTTACCGTCGCGACCAAACAGGAGAACTAACCGTTTACTTACCATGCTCGTACCTGCTTCATAGCCATTGAAATTTGGCAAAGACTGCCGCTTGTTATATTCCACAACCTTCCCATCTCTATGTAACAAGTTCATGGTTTCATGGGCTTCGGTAACTGTCATCGTCATTAGGTTACGTTCCTTGCGATGTTTAGCGACGAGTTGTTGATAATTAATCGGATGAAAATCATCACCCCACAACAAGATGAATTCTTGTTCTAGGTAATCAACAGCATTCCATAATGCCCCGCCAGTTCCAAGCGGTTGTTGCTCTTGCACAAAAGTGAGGGATACTGATGGGTGGTAGTACTTGTTGAACTGTTCCCCAAGATGTCCAGTCAGCACGAGTGCTCTTTCACAACCCTGCTCACTAATCCAGTCAAGAATGTGTTCAATAATCGGTTTATTGTAAACCTCAATAAGCGATTTTGGTACATGTCGAGTCAATTCTCCTAATCTAGTTCCAAGGCCTCCTGCCAGTATTACGACCTGTGGCATCCCACCAGAGTGTGAGGTCTCATCATGCACAAGACAGTTAAACAAAACTAGATTAATGAAATAATCGGCAAACTAGCCTTGCAATTCGTGCTCTAAACAACTATCACCAAACTAAGTAATTATCGCTAGGGAAAAGACATAACCTCAAACGGGTGAAGAATTTGAAACGGCCATGTCCGAACACGTTGGTAAACCATCAAGCATCAATATCGTCAACTGTGCATTCTTAATTGGAATGCCGATATTAGCCACTGCGTCCCTCATTTATTACTCCCTAAACTATGGCATCAGTTGGTTTGAACCAATTATCTTCATAGCCTTTTATCTAGCCTCTGGGTTATCAATAACTGCAGGTTATCATCGATTGTTCAGCCATCGAACCCATAAAGCAGCATGGCCGCTGAAATTATTTTACGCGTTGTTTGGGGCTGCGGCATTTCAAAACTCCGCCATAAAATGGTGCAGTGATCACCGCAGACACCACCGAAAAACCGACAAAGAAGAAGACCCATACTCGGTAAATAGAGGATTCTTTTGGGCACACATCGGCTGGGTTATGGTCGATGAAGGCGAAGAAATTGTCGAGAATGTGAAAGACCTGCAAGCCGATCGCATACTTGCATGGCAAGACCGTCACATTTTCTTGATTGGATTTCTAGTTGGTATTTTAGCCCCAGGTCTGGTTGGTCTCGCTTGGATAGGTGGAATTCATGGGTTTTTGGGCGGAATGATATACGGCGGTTTCGTAAGAGTGGTAGTCGTTCATCATGCGACTTTTCTTATCAACTCCGCTGCGCACACATGGGGAACTCAACCATACTCTACCGAAAATTCCTCAAAGGATTCCCCGATTCTCTCGTTCTTGACTTTTGGCGAAGGGTATCACAACTTCCACCACACTTTCCAAGCCGACTATCGTAATGGTCACAAATGGTACCACTGGGATCCGTCTAAATGGTTGATTAAATCTGCCTCTTGGGTTGGCCTAACCCGTGAACTACACAAAATACCTCCCAAAGTAATCGAAGCACGAAAGATGAAAAGGACCTTCCAAAAGAAGGCTGACGGTAACGAAATTGAAAACCAATTCCAAGAGAGATTTACCGAATGTATTGCCCAGCTGCGCAATGGATTTACTGAGTTACTCCAGAGAAGGAAAGAATATACTGTCGCCAAGCAATCTAAGAAATCTCAAACTAAGGATGGTTGGAAGGCCGTAAAAGAAGGCCACAAGATTCGCATCAAGCAATGTAAAATTAGGATTGCTAAAGCACGAATTGAATTCAAGCTATTGGTACAAGCCATGCGACTGAACATCAACTCGAAAGCGATCGCTGCCTAGTTCTGTTCGTCATTCCGTGCCACTGGTGCACATTCTACTGCACTATCACAAACCTTCTGTGCATCGGTTTCCGGCGTAGCCATGATTGGCGATAATTCGCCATAATCAACCAACAAACTCGGACCTTGTGCAAGGTAGTAAACCGAACCTCTGCCGTCTCTGGAATCTTGAGCGGTTGAGTTGTTATTAGCCGCACAACCTCCAGTACAACCATCAGCAAATGCCACATAGACGCGTCCTTGTCGATCGATGTGCAGATCATTGAAGTCGAGCAGATTACGGTTTGATCCACCGATATCTCTACAATCGCCCGAATTTAGACAAATCGAACCTACCTGTACAGGGTCGTCTGTTACTCGATAGGTGTGGAAGATTGGTTCTGGGTCTAGAGCATTCAAACTGTAAGTGATATACAAATGGTAGGTGACATTATTTGGAGCATAATGGGCATTTCCGTCCCAAGGGTTTCCATCAATATCAGATTGGTTCAGCAAAGATGAATTTTCACTACCCAAGTAAGTCACTGCAATTCTACCAGGGTCACCAGCATCAGTCTGCGGGAACACCGAGGAGATTACCTCCACTGGTGAAATTCGGATACTCTCTTGTTCCCAGGTTTCGCCAGAATCGATAGACCGGGACATGTAGACTCCTTCATCACCACCAGTCCAGACATGGTATGCATTAGATGCAGTATCGGTTGAAATTTCCGAATTCTTCCGTGGATACGGCGTCCCTACATCTTCACCCATGGTTCTCTCGAACCAAGTAAAACCGTTATCTTTCGAGACAATTACTGAAGGTGTTGCTACGCGGGGCGTGACGTATACTGTGCCATCTGGTGCAGTAGAAATTGCGCCATGCAGGCCGCCATTAGTTGTTGCAAGGCCAATGATTTGGCCGCCAGCCTCAAATGTAGCACCGCCATCAAAGCTGGTAAAACAAAAGATTCCGGCTAATTTATTGTAGCAATAATAGACTGCGGTCTCATAAATTGTGCTACCGGTAATCTGTCCCAAAGCACCATAACCAGCACTGGTCCAAGGGCCACTTGCTAACTTGATGTGGTCATTGATAGGAGTTGTACCTGAGTCGTGAGGGTTGCCCAACCAAGTCTCACCGTCATCATCACTCCAGCAAATCCATGAGGTCTCAAGACCAATCATTTGCACATTGAATACCCGGTCTGTGATTGGATCAACCCATCCGTAAGGATCACTGGTCGTTGGAGAGCATTGAACGGGATCTTGTGTCTCCTCCCAGGATTCACCATAATCACAAGAACGCATAACCTTCTCCATGGCAATAAAGAAAATACAACCGCTAGATGTTACACCAATGCTTGGTTCTTTGCCAGTTTCACCAACATCGCTGAATTGGAAGGTCATTTCTATAGCCGGAATGTCAACTGAATTACCTGTTTTGTCGGTAACAAAAATGCGTGGCTCTTCCTCTATTACGACTACTGGTATTTCGACAATCTCATCATTACTGAAGCATCCTGAAAGTGACATAGTCACCATCAAAGTGACTAGAAGGATTGCAATACTCCTCATGTTTGAAGGCTAAATGCGCTTCTTCAATAGGATTACTATCAGAACATTAGGCCATTTATCGCGAATAATGCTCCAATGACTACACCAAACACTGGTAGTATCTTCGACATCAAGTGAGCATCTTCAACAGGCTGACCCATTATGCTCATACCATCTTCCATGCCTTCATCACGCAGGCGGAAATAAGCCAACATAGTCAATAACATAACCACAGGTCCAACAATTAAATCCATTTTCTGAAAATCGCTCACAGTTCTTGCATCACCAATAACCAGACCAACATAGGTCGAAATTACAATAGTCATAAAGCAGAATATTGATGGGTGAATGACTGCCCATTTGCCTTTTGCACCTTCAGTCAAAGTGAGGCCAGCCCACAACGTGTAAATCAGAATCAGACTCCCAGTGACAGCTACAATAGCATCTGAAGGAGTACCCGTGCCGTCGGCCAACCCTGGAATAATTTCGTCAAAATTATCGCCAATAACACTGTCTGGGGTAAAGATCATTCGCAGAGCATAGAATAGACCTGTAACAACCAATACCAGTAATGCTACAAGTGCTCCTTTATCCTTGACATTGATTCCGGGCTTGTAATCGCTAAGACCGTCATTGACCCCTTCTTCCCGCAACATGAAATACGCAGCAGTATACAGTATGGTTGTGAATAATGTGGCATATTTTGGCGTTTCGCTTGCGTCAGTAAAATCTCCGTGAATCCAAATTGACGCAGTAAGCGCTGAAAATCCAATAATAACTGGAATCATCATGCGCCACATACCTTTAGCACCCTCATTCAGTAAAAGCATCACAGCAAGGAACATACCAAACATCAGAGTGCCGTTAAAGGCAGTTTCGGGAGCACCTCTGCCCCATGCTTGAGTTCCTTCAGCAGCATCATTCGACAGTATGGTAAAACAACCGTCGCCACCGATGACATAACAATCAGCATAGAACATAAAATTCAGAGAGTAAATCAGGCTTACTAAGGCACAAATACCTAGACAAACCTTCGCAGGCATTGAGTTTATTTGTTTAAACATTGTACCAAAGTAGACTACCTCACTTATAATAAATGTCCAAGTAATAATCCAATAGAACCCGATTTTATGACCTACTTACCTGCTCCAGGTTGCTAGATAGAGATTAAATTCGCTCCCCATATGGAGCGGCATGGTCGAGATCAACCCCGCTACCAAAGTAGTTGTTTTGACCGGGGCTGGGATTAGTGCCGAATCCGGAATTAAGACTTTTAGAGCCGCTGATGGCTTGTGGGAAAATCATGCAATAGAAGATGTTGCTACACCACATGCATGGAAGAAAGATCCTGAGCTTGTATGGAATTTCTATCAAGGTAGACGTAATCAATTAACCGAGGTAGAACCCAATCCTGCTCACAAATCTCTAGTTACCCTTGAGGAATTTCTAGGTGATAACTTCCTATTGGTCACTCAAAATGTCGATGATTTACATTCTAGAGCCGGTTCTAATAACCTAATACACATGCATGGAGAACTACGTATTCTGCGCTGTGAACAATGCCATGAAACCTTTGACATGATGCAACAAGAACACTTGACGGCAGATTATGTTGCATGCCCAAATTGCGCCAATCAACGTCTGCGACCGCATATTGTCTGGTTCCATGAAATGCCATTCCAATTACCAGAAATCTATGCTGCTGTTGAAGAATGTGACATTTTCATGACTGTTGGAACTAGTGGCCACGTCTATCCTGCTGCTGGCCTTATTGATGTAGCAAAACAGGCTGGTGCTCTTTGTGTTGGAGTTAACTTAGATGAGCCAATGAACTACGGAATGCACGATGAATTCCACCAAGGCAAAGCTGGTGAATTGTTACCGAATCTAGTTGATGAATGGGTATCGTAAATAGCGTGATTAATAGCAGTAGTTGTTCAGGGAGCAACATGGCGCGAAGTACCTCGATACTAGTACTTCTATCCATTGTTAGCATCGCGTTATCTGGGTGTTTGTTGTCAAATGATGACGGTGGAGATTTTGTCCTTGTTGTCAACAGTGATGCTAATTTTGCGACTATCGTAGAAACATATTCGGAAGGTGAACTTACTGAAACTACTCCAGCAAGGTTCGAATTTGACTTTTCGCAAACCACTGGTAGTGATACAATGGAATATTTCGGCATAGAAACCTTTGACGGCCGAGAGCCGGTAGAAATTGCCGCTAACGCTGAATCGATTATTGCTCTTGAGTTTCTAGATCACGGAATGTACGAGATAAACGCATACGCGGTTGATTCTCGTGGCAATATAGAAAATCAATCAATCGTACTGCGAGTTGATTTACGTATCGACTGGACTCAATTTGACACCAATAACCCTCTGCCATTACCTTTCAATCCAGAACCATCTAATGAAGGACAAAATGCGAAAATGATTGAGATTATCTCTAATGTTGAAAACCCGTCATTAATCGATAACATCGGCGACAGCGGGCAATCTGTTCAGTTAACTTGGCAATTAGTCGATGAGTTAGATGATATTTGTCAGACGAGGAACGGACAAATCAATGATGGTGATAGCATGATGTGGCAGACACTGTACTTTAACACGTATATGCTACATGAATTACGTATTGTGATGGATGAAGGTCAAGACTCGATAAATGTAAATCAATCAGTATCAATTCTATATGATAATTAAGTCACATTGATTCAATTAGAATTATTACTCGATGCATTGAGTTTCATTAACAACCCTTTAGAAATCGCCACAACAACAAACATTATCGCTGATACCAAAGCAATCATTGCACCGCTATCTGTCGACAATTCAGCAGAATAATATAATCCCAATAAGACTGTAATTATGCCTATTAGCTGCGAATAAATAACACACATCAAGAAAGACCGACTTATCAATTGTGCAATTGCTGCAGGAGTGACAATGAGCGCAGTGACCAGTAACACACCGACAAATTGGACCATACTAACCACAACGGCTGCGGTCAATATACTCCAGTAGAGTCCGATAAATCTAACTGGCAAGCCCTGAATTCTAGCAGCAATTGGATCAATCGAAATTAACAGTAGACTTTGATATAAGGCCGCTAAAGACAAGTACGATAGGAAACAAGAAACCATGATAAAGTCAAAACTATCCGAGTCAATGAGGTTTAGATTACCCCAAAGATATCCTTCTACTGAAATTAGTGAGCCACCTCCCCAGATCCTCGTAACTACTATGCCAAGCCCTAACATCCCAGTCAAAAATATCGCGATTGCAGTATCTCCAGTAAGCCATTGCTTAACCTGTAGATAGTTAATTAATATCGCCGCTATTACACAGATTGCGAATGCCCAGTATAGCGCATCTACGATACCAACAACTAAGCCGATTGCGATGGCGCCAAACGATACGTGAGCTAGCCCGTCGCCAATTAGAGCAAGATTACGGATGAGTAGAAACGAGCCTAAAAATCCGGCAACCATAGCGACAAAAAGTGCAGCTATCAACGGTCTTTGCAAATAAGGTCTGACAAAATAAAGTGGGAACCATTCGCCTGGAACAATCGGTTCTAGCGACTCCAAAATTGGCCCCAACACATCAAGGACAAAATCCCCGACAACCATTATTTCTCACTCTCCGAATTCGGCGTAACAATACTAACAACTCCGTCAGATTTTATCCAGAAATCTGTCATTGAGTCTGATTCGGGATGGGTTGGCTCTATACCGCGCAACTCTGCCAAATCAGACAAGTCGGGGAAGGTTTGGGTTGGCCCATCATAACGAATTTTGTGTTCAAGATAGACCATTCTGTGGACTGTTCGTTTGATACTTGCTAAATCATGAGATATCATGACGATTGTCTTGTTTTCGTTATGGCATAAGCCATCCAGTAATTGCATAATTGAGTTTCGTGATTCTCTGTCAACACCAACCATGGGTTCGTCCATCAATAACAAATCAGCATTAGAGGCTAATGCTTTACCAATTGCCGCCCGCTGTTTTTGTCCGCCAGAAAGATTACTCATGCGAGTGTTTGCATATTCCTCTAGACCAATTGTTTCTATGATTTTCTGGACTCTATCTCTTTCATTTCTGCGTATGTGGAATAGTGACTTATGGTTTAATGTCCCTAATTGTATAAATTCCTTAACGGTAATTTGCAAATTTTGTGGTAGATTTGTTGCTGCTTGTGGCACCCAGCCTACCTTACCAAGTGCTTTGTTGGTCATTGGCGCATGATCGTAAATTTTTACGCTTCCTGTACGAGGCTTTAGAATTCCTAATATCGTCAAGATAAACGTGCTTTTACCGCCGCCATTTGGTCCGACAATACCAACGAATTCTCCGCAAGTAATGGTGAGATTGATGTCGTGTATTATTTCGACACCTGACCGATTTACCGATAGATTGGTAACACGAAGGATTTCCTCCCCGCACACAGGTGTAGAATATACACTCATAGTATCACCTAGTAGCAACTTCTGGTGATGGAACATAAATCAATTATGCTCAATTTCCAGTTATGCTGCGCATCCAAGTCCTGCCTTCAAGTTATCAAGGTTCTTGTTTAACATGGACAAATAATCATCGTTAGCATCTGATGGTGCTTTTTCCATGGTGTATAGGTACATGACTTCGACATTGGTTGCTTCAACTATCAAATCTACGGAACTGGCTTGAGTATATTCTTCTATGTACAGAACGCTGATTTCGTCTTCATTAATCTTGGAGATTACTTTCTCAATGTCCTCGACTGATGGTTGGCCTTCTGGGTCTAGACCGTGGACAGTCACAAACTCAACGCCGTATCTTTCAGTGATGTAGGAATACGCATTGTGATTTGCTGCTGCAGTCTTGTTGGTACAAGTTCCTTCTGGACCAAATGCTCCAACATAACCTAGGTGGACTTTGTCAAGTTCAGCCATGAATACTTCAGCATTGGCGGTAAACGTATCACTGCCGTTTGGGAATACCTCAATTAGTGCATTCAAGACAAGTTGGGTTTGTGCTTTGAATGAAATTGGGTCTAACCAGCTGTGAGGATCATACTCGAAATCTTCATCCTCGTCAGCAGCGATGGTTGAATCACCACCATCAGTAGATTCATCGTCGCTGTGTGTATCGTCGTCGTGGTCATCATGGCCACCTTCACCATGGTCATCATGGTCATCATGGCCACCTTCACCATGGTCGTCGTGGCCGCCGTGGCCGCTGTGGTCATCGTGGTCATCGTGGCCACCTTCACCCATTAGAATGAAGACTGAAACATCTGAAGGAACGGCAAATCCGTAATCTCCTTCATTCTCCACGTGGATTGTTAGATAGCCTCTGGTGCCATCGTTTGGTTCGCCAGCCATCCAGATGTTACCTGCTTCCTCGCATGATGTTCGGTCGGTGTGCTCTGTGTCTGCGTGAGTTACTGGGTCGTGACATACTGCATCATCGTGGTCGTCATGAGATCCATGGTCATCATGGTCATCGTGACCATCGTGGTGTTCTTCCTCGAATTCCATAATTTCATGGATGAATTCTTCGAGTTCATTGGTGTCTAGTAGCCCGTCCATGTTTGTGTCGCTTTCGTTGAATATGTCCATTAGAGCGGCCATCTCTGCTTCATGGTCGTCAGCATGGTCGCCATGGCCATCGTCTCCGTGGTCGTCATCATGGTCGCCATCGCCGTCACCGTGGTCGTCATCATGATCACCGTCATGGTCGCCATCGCCGT
>CAYPPO010000039.1:0-18536 GCA_964412625.1 uncultured Candidatus Poseidoniales archaeon | reverse complement strand
CGTTATACATTGACCCAAAGGTAGTTGGTACACATTCAACATTAGTTACGGCACACGTCGAAGGGGGCAAACAAATGTCCTACAACAATTACTCCGATGCAGATGCAACACTAAGGTTATGCCGCTCTCTATCTACTGATGAATGGCCAGAAACCCCTCATGCCTGTGTTATTGTCAAGCATAACAATCCTTGTGGCGCAGCATTAGGCAAGACTCAGGTTGAGGCTTATGAGGCAGCATTGGCAAGTGACCCGGAGTCGGCATTTGGCTCAATTATCTGCTTCAATGAACCAGTAGATGTGGATACTGCGAAAGCCATGGAGCCATTGTTTATTGAAGTACTAATGGCGCCGGGATACCATGATGATGCTAAATCAATAATCATGCAGAAAAAGAATCGCAGAATTTTGACCATAGAATCACCTAATAACAGACTGGCACCATTAGAAAGGATATTGGTAAAGAAACCAATTGAAGGTGGCTGGATTGTTCAAACTGAAGAGGCTCCAATAATTGATTGGACAAAGGCGAAAGTAGTCACAAAAGCAGAACCTAGTCAAGCTCAGATTGATAGTATGAAGTTTGCTGTAAGGGTTTGTGAACAAGTTAAGTCCAATGCTATTGTAATGGTTCAAGGTACGGCCACTGTCGGGATTGGACCCGGCCAAACCAGCCGAGTTGAGGCGGTGAAAATTGCTGCAAGAAGGGCTGGTGAGCGAGCCAAGGGTTGCGTACTTGCATCAGATGCATTTTTCCCATTCAAAGATGGTCTAGAACAAGCAGCTGGTGCAGGGGCTTCAGCAATAGTTCAACCAGGTGGCTCGATTAGAGATCAAGAAGTCATCGATGCAGCAGATGAAATGGGCGTTTCTATGTTATTTACCGGGCATCGGTTGTTTAGGCACTGAATGTCGAAGCAATCATAGCAAAGCGCTGCATCCTCTATTCATGGCAACTAGTCAAGGCACAACACGAGTTGCTACTGCTAACAATCCATTGCGATGCGCGATATTGATTTCAGGTTCGGGTAGCGGCATGCAAGCGATGCTTGAACACCAACAAAATCCAGATTGCAAACATATCACAACTGTTGTGATTAGTAACAAATCGGGTGTAATCGGCATAAAACGGGCTGAAAATCTAGATGTGCCAACAATAGTGGTTGAGGCTTCATTAGACTTAGTTGGAGATGAAAGAAGAATTGCTCACGAATTAGAAATCGAACAAGTATTACATGATTATGAAGTAGAATTGATAATTCTTAGTGGTTACATGCGTTTGTTGAGCCCACAATTTGTAAGCCGGTGGGAAGGAAAGATTGTCAATATTCATCCTTCTTTATTACCGGAGTTTCCCGGCGCCCACGCACATAGAGATGTTATCGCATCAGGAGCGAAGAAATCTGGCTGCACGGTGCATTATGTTGATGCTGGAATGGATACAGGACAAATCATCGCACAGTGTGCAGTGGAGGTACAGCCAGACGATGATGAAACTACTCTTGCCTCCAGAATAAAACCCTTTGAACATATCCTATATCCTATGGTTATCGATGCTATCGCTGGTGGAGATTTTTCAAATCTGAGTGCTGATTAAAATTGTTAAACTCGCCGCAAATGTCTTGATCCTCATAACTTGGAAATTCGCTAAACAGGTCAGTCAGCGTCGTTGCGCTCCAAACGAGTTTTGTTGGGTCGGTAATTCTGGCGAACAATGGTTGACGATTGCCGAACCCATCGATAGGCACGCAATTTTGTTGTAACACTAACCTTCCAATGCCTAATTCAGAGATGTTAAATGCATCACAGGGCACCAACAGAATATCATCATTTACTTGCTGTATCGCCCATTTAACAACATCTAAGACGCCCCGACAATCTACTGGATCAGCCCAAACTTCACCCGGAAAATAACTCAGCCGATTGGAACTGCCGCATAGAGTAATTATCCGCACTACCTTTACTTTTCGACACTCGTCATGAATTCTCTGTGCACCACCGAACATTGTTGATTTATCTTCTCCCATTCGAGTGCTTTTGCCGCCAGCTAGGATTAGTATGGTGGTCATGCTAATCGTCAATGTAATTCATCAAGTTTATTCATGGCGTCTTCAAGTTCGTCAAGTAGGCTCCTAACTCTCTCCATCAACGCCTTCCTTTCACGACTACTACGCGCCTCGGGTAACCATTCAAGTAATCTCCTAACATCCTTAGCATCCCTCTCTACAGTCCATTGAAGTACAGATTCCATAACTGGGTCTTCTGTTGGTAGAAATCGCTCGGCCATATTAGGGGGATTTCATTGAAGTGCATCAATTATCCTGTTGCAATAATTTGTTTCTTATTCTTTCAAACAATTCCCCCCCGCCGGGGGCGGTGACAACCAAATCTCGTAATTGTGGGGCGGCTTTACCTCGAACAGAAATGAACAACATGGCAATTTGGTGCCACAAGGAACTTTGTTGCGCCATGGCAATCAACCATTCATCATCAGGTACGGTGTGCCCGCTACGATTCATTTCTTCAGCGATTTCGAGTATAATTTCCATTGGTTCTTGTTCGCCAAATAAGTGGATTAGGGCCATCCAAGGATCTTCACCCAGTTCTTCCATTGAAAGATTAGCCAGAAGTAAGCCGGCTAGTTTCAAATCTTCTCTACCATGCCGCCGCCAAAGTGCCGGAATTAACTTTGCCAGTCTGCGAGGTTTCGCTTTACCATAGGTTAGCAGCCAAGAAGCTATTGTTCGCATCTCTGGATCCGGACACCCATAGTGGGCGGAAAATCCACCATGGTCCGCAGTAATATCGGCCCTTGGTCTCGCAATCATACCTGGATTTCCAGCAGCATACGCCTCGTTTAGAAATTTTAAACAACGGCGGTTTGTTTTGAGGACTTTTGGCGTTGACTGCTCAAGAAACCGGTCAAGTTTAACATTCATTTCTTGGCCCCATCCGCCGCTTTTTTGCGGACGACATCAAATAAGTCGCCAACCAAACTTACCGAGTCCCTAAGTGTGCCTAACATCTTATCGATGACATTCGGGTCTTGGAATTTTTCTCTGACAATTTCCCGCAACTCTTCTTCAATTCGATGGTGTTCATCATCATCAATTTTGAATATATCTCTAAGGTGAGCAAGAACTCTAAATTCATCTCTTGACAACGAGGCGTTGACGATAGCAATTTCGAACACTTTGGTGTATATCTCATGAGCCTTTTTTGTGTCTATCGGTTCGCCTCCTTTGACATCTTCATTGTTCCTGATGGCTTGATATATTTGGGACGGTTCTTCCTCGCCCAATCCTAGTGCACTTGCTAGTTTGATGATGAGTCGTTTTTCTTCCCGTGTCAATATCTTATCTACCAGCATCACAGAAATAGTGCTGTGAAAAGCTTCCAGACTGTACGATATGGGTTCGGACACAACACTCCCATGCACTTACTATTATTGAACTAGTTGCCATCGAAAAATCACAAAATCTTGAAATTTTTAACAACAGCATTCAATAATGATGTCCTCCTAGGATTGTTTGTTCACATTCCATTCACACTACGACTCTCGGGTCGAAGTTTTGGTTTTGAGGGCTTTCCCTCATCCTTTTTGGGCGGTCTGTGGACTATGAGGAATTCATATGGCAAAGAAACATAATAATCGAGGTGGCAACAACTCGAAAGCAAATAAAGCAATGAAATACATGGTTCGTGCTGACATAAAGGTCAACGGAACCGTGCAAAGAAAGGACATAATCGGTGCGATCATGGGTCAGACAGAAGGTCTGCTTGGAGATGAACTGGAGTTAAGGAAACTACAGCGAACTGCAAGAATCGGTCATGTAGATGTGGAAATGGAAAATAAGGGTGGCAAAGTTCACGGCTTGATTTTAATTCCAAGTAGCCTTGATAATGTTGAGACTGCAATTATCGCATCATCGTTGGAAACGATTGACAGGATAGGACCTTGTACCGCCAAGATAGCGGTGATAGAAATACAAGATATCAGGGCCACTAAGCGTACAGTAGTCGTTGATAGAGCTAAGGAACTACTGCTTGATCTAGTTAATTCAGGCGAGGCTGCATCAAAGACAGTTATCGAAGAGGTACGTTCAGTGTTAACCGTCGGTACGGCAAAACAATTCCATGGCTTAACCTGTGGCCCAAACATCGAGTCTTCTTCATCACTCATTATTGTCGAGGGAAGAAACGATGTTAGGAATTTACTAAATTGCGGAGTTAAGAATGCAATTTCTGCCGATGGAGCAGGGTCAATCAAGCAAGAATTAATTGACCTTGCTAACGGTAAAGAAACAGTGATTTTAGCAATTGATGGTGACCGTGGTGGCGAGATGTTATTCAGCCAATTAAATGAGATGATGAAGATTGATTTTGTGGCTCAAGCACCAGTTGGACAAGAGTGGGAATTATTGCCACAAAAAACCATAACCAAGTGCCTCTCGATGAAATCAGAAGCGTCTAAATTTGCCCACCAATTGAAACAAAAGCATGCTGCAGATGACCAAAAAGCAGGTGTTGAAGATAAAAATTGGGCAGATGATATGGATGACACATTTGAGAAAACGTCAGCCCCAAAAGAAGTTCAAGAATTCTTTACGCATTTGGATGATGTTCCTCCACGCAAAGCAGTCTTTGTGATGATGGATGGCACCGTGACCGACCCAGTCGGGCCAAAGGATCTTGCCACAGCAGCCAACGAAGCGGACGGAGCAATCGCAATAATTTACAACGGCACTATTAGTGATAAGACACTTGATATTGCTTCTGAAGCAGCTATTGAGACAGTTGTTGGTACTAAAGAAGGCAAAGGCTATGGGAAGCGAGACGATGTGCAAACATGGCTTGCGGAAGTACACCGATGAAGTCCAAATCAACGAGCATATAATGAATTAAACCCGGCCTGGGGTAAATATGAGCGACGAGCCTCCTGCTTGGCCAGAAGACGATGAAGACCCCGTCGACCCTGTTCCGGATACCTCTGATGAGGTTGGTGACAACACAGCTGAGCAGGCACCTGTCGAGGAACAAGTAGGTGCCGAAGAAGATAATAGTCACGAGGAATTATCGAACAATACCGATACTAAACCGATTCCATGGGGCTTACCAATACGAGTAGCACCAGTTTTGGCGATGTCCGGTGAAGAGGTTTCAGAATATCCACTGATTGAATCTCCCGATGGAAGGAAAAACACCTCACTTATCTTCAGTGATAATTTAATCCGAATAATCGAGGTTACGTATGGTGACGATGGGCAGCGAAGATTAAATGTAAAAGCAGTATTGAAAAATGAATTGACCGGATTTTCACATAGCCACAATGAACTAATGCATAAGCACCAATGGATTTGGATTGCTTCATTCCTAGTGGGCCTCTTTACAATCCCAGTCTTTGCGTTTGGTTTTTTAGGACAAATCCTCCTTGCAGTTGGTATAATTGGTTGGACATACATGCATTTAGAGGTCCATACTCTCGAATTTTCGACTAGTGGGTCAAAGCATAAGGTAGCCTTTACCGGTTACGGCTCTAACCGGCCAATGTTCAGGGCAAGCATGGCGCTTATTGGGCCGACGATTGCTAAATACATGGATACAGGTGAGTTTGATACAGAATCAATCGCCGCCTTGCATCAATCTTTAACAATCCCAACCCAACAAATTCCACCGATAATGATTGAAGACAAACCCTCTGTTGACGCATCACAAATGACCCAAACCACCGAACAAACACCCACAACACCTCCTCCTCCACCCCTTCCACAAGCTCAACCAGCAACAGCTCCACCACCCCCCGCTCAACAATCAGACTCTCAAGAACCAGCAACAACAGCTCCACCCCCACCTGCACCCCTGCCCAAGGGCCCACCGACTACAGGGCCACCTGCGCCATTACCACAGCCAGAACCAACAAGCCTCCCTGCGACAGCTCCACCTCCACCGATTACTCCTGCAGGGCCACCATTACCTCCCCCTCTGCCACCTGCAACACTTCCTCCCCCCTTGCCACCAAACACTATGATGGCTCCACCACCAATGGGTTTCGACAGAGGAGAAATACCACTTGATGCACCATTGCCTCCAGCCCCTGAGATATCAGTTGCAGCTGCGCCAATTGAGGAATCGCTTTCTGCGGACGAGAAAAATGAATTGCTTGAAGAATTGCAATAATTACTAAGCTGAAACCACTACGCCACTTGCGCTGATCAAATTTAGCGTGGATAGTAATTTATCGACTTCTGCAGTTAACTCAGGTATGTCATTGATTGCCGGTAGTTCTAACTCATCCTTTTCTAATGGTACACGGAAACCAGGCCCAGGAATTCTTTCTAGTGCCCTTCCAAGCGTTTGTGAATCTAAAATTAGGTTGTTCTTTGATGCTTTATGGCGAGCCTCTAACCGCATCTTGACCCAGTTTTGGTAACGTTTTAACCCGCTAGCAATTTTCATGATGAGTAATTTTCTTCTGCCATCGTGTTCATTTGATTGGGGCAATAGCCTAAGTATTAGCCGAAGCATGCGATCTACCCTAATATCTCTTGGTTCAACGCCAACATTTTTTGCCAAGCAGCGACGGATCTCTGAAATCTGTTTTGCAGTATCAACATCTTGATTGTATTCGTCACCCAAACCTAGTTTTTTCATTATAATATGCAGATGTTGGATTTCAACAGCGTCATTGACATCAATGTTTTTTGCTGTTTTTTGTTGTGGTGGTTCTGGCTCGACATCTTCCGCAGTAGGTTTTGTGTGACTCTTCTGTTCTTTTTCCTCTCGCTTTGTGCTCAACTCTGCTTGGCGTTCACGCCACCCACGCCAACGTTCAGAGGACCACTTTTCGTCTTCCCAGAATTCGTAATCGGTCAAACCATCCTCACGGACAATTTCATCCTCACGAATCTGTTCATTACTCTCCATTGATTCAAGGATTGCTTCATGAGCATCCTCAAGAGAATCAATTGGTTGGATTAGTTGTTCTGGAACAGGCAAAAGCGTTTTTCTTATTGGCTTAGGTTGCCATGGGGTAAAAGTAAACTCTTCATCTTCTGTTTGTTGGTTTGCTAGAGTTTTCATTATGGAAGGAATTTGTTCGGTAATTTTTGCAAGGCGCAGCGGGTCTCTCATCTCTTCTTGAATTTGTAAAGCCAGTGTTATGTTACGATTCCATGGCATACTAGCCAACCTTCTTCTCAGAGCATCATGCCCGTCAATCTGTTTCCTAACCTCTGGGAGTAGCCTAGCAACCCGCAATGGATCGGATTGGAAGATTGATCGCATGTCGTCAATATACCAACCACCGGCCTCGAGCAAATTTAGCTCCAAGTCAATTTTATCGGCTATCCGTTCACCGATACCGCTACTGATTACAAGGTTGTTTGCTGAGTAAGCATTTGTGGCTGAGCTATTTATTCTGGTGTTGGAAACAAAATCTTCAAATTCTCTCAGATTGAATTTACTGGATGCAGTATCTTCTGACGCTTTGCCCATGGCGATTAATTCCAGCAATTCCCTTTCCAATAATGCTCTATGTCGGGCGCGACGCTTTACCATGCGATGAATCATCGCTGCAGTATCTTGAATGACATCCTCACCGGCTTCAATTTCTCGCAGCAAATTAATGCGCTGTTCAACCTCGGTTTTCCCCTCAAACGAAATATCAATTTGCAGTAGTTTGTCTATGCAGTCAAGACGCTTTTGCCAATTTTCAGAACTGAATTTTATCAGTGCTAAAGAGTTTATTGGATCTGCTTCAATCCGACTATTCCAATCATCAATGACAAGCCCCTGACTTTGGTATTTTTCAATCATTGAATAACATTCCAGCTCTGCTTCTTGCCAGCGTAACTCCAATTCGTCTACTATTTCTGTTAGAGAATCCGTTTGATCCAAGTAACCAATATATTGTGTTGCCGAGGCAACATCTTTCATTCGATTACTGAAGAACTTATAACGCTCTATTTGGGCTTGGTGTTTTTCAACGTCTTTTGTTAGTTCTGGAAGATTTGTTTCCCATTCAAACATGTCCTTAGCAGTAATTTTGGAGGTCGAGAAAACAATTCCCGAATCAAGCCAATCTACAACCTGCAGGTTCAGTCTAGAGAGGCGATTTTTCAAATCAAGGCCCATCATAGAGACTTGTTTTGACAAATCTAAAACCTTCTCTTCCGAATCATCATTTAGCAATAATTTCCGTTGACTCTCAAAATTGTCCGCCAGCTGCTCATCAAATTCGGCGATTTCATCAATTATCTGTAACCGAATCATTTCATGCAAGTTATGCAATTTCTGCCGTTTAGCGATTTCCTCAATCGCATCAACAAGATTCATTTCAATGATATATTCCACATCATAGCCTTCGGCTTGTAAACTCTCTATAGCACCATATACCGCTCGCTTTTGACGGGCTTCGTTTTCTTCTATCTTGGCAAGGCCTTCATCTATTTTATCAAACGAATTAGGGTCAGACATCATCGGTATTAGCAAATTGACTCCCGGCTTCGATGATTCATCCAAAGCATCACAACGCGCCAGAATCAAATTCCGTTCAGCGCCCAACATAACAGATTCCCATTCTCTCTGTGAATTATTTAGTATCAATTCCCAGCGTCTATTACGTTTAGCCCATGTTTCATATTGAACGATGACATGTTCATACTTCATTGGGTTATTCAGGACATCAGTCCATTCTGCAAATAATCCATCCGAGATATCGAGGCGCTTTAACCACTCACAATTCATTCTACCAATCAACTGTTCACTTGCACCGATTAGGTATTCAACCCGCATTAAAGCCTCTGTGGCATTAACTGAGTTTTCATTTAGGTAATCGGCGACATCTTCTATGTCCCACCCATTATCGGCCCAATTTCGAATTTGATTGTCAAACCAACTAATGTTAGTTGCGGCTCCAATCTCATCTGACATGGCGTGACCTAAACCTGTGTGATAGATGATAGTCTTTCAATGTGAGTCTTGTAATATGTGGATATTTGTAGATTTAAAACAAAAAATCAGCAACCGGCTTTTATCATATGGTTCGAAAAAGCCGTTATTCCTCTTGCTTACAGCCGGAGAGCATAAAGGGTCAAACCAAACTCCATCCGCATGGAACCAATAACAGCCTTGTTTGGGATTGCTTGTCTAGGGGCAGGCGGGGGCGTTGGATACTGGTTAAAACAAAACCATGAGAAGATGCTAAGATTAAACGATTTCAACATTTTATTGCAGGAATCGCAAAGCGCTCACTTTACCCAACTCAATAGTCAAGTTTCAGATTTGAACACACAATTATGCAATCTAAACAACATGGTTGACGCATTAAGGGCGACAAACCCCGAACTAGATGGCGCATTGAAAGCGTATAATACCATATCACAACTGGAGCATGACGGGAGCAGTGCATCAATAGATCGGTCACAATTATTCACCAAGGCGTTAGCAGCACTCGAAACGCTCGTCTCACCGATTTCCGTTGAGAGCGAGGTTGGTGCAACAAATCTGCTTACTCAAACTAGTTCAAATATGGTCATGCGGTTGGTCGAGATTATTGATGCTCACCAAATTAATGTCCAAGATCTTGGGTTAAAATCTGTATCTGCCCATAAGTTAGGCCATGCAACAATGAGCCTTCGACGCTACGACTGGGCGGAAACATGTTTTGGTATCGCTTATGCCTCTTCGCCGGGTAATGCCAATATACTCGAAGCACTGGAATTCATTGCTATTGAACGTGGCGATGAAGTACTTAGAAGACATTGGCTTGAAGCGAGGATGACGGTTAATCCTGACAACCCAGATTTACTCAGGGCTCATGCACACTTGCTTGCAAAAATGGGCGATTTAGAAGCGGAAAGAGACGTATTACGGCTTGAAGCACTTGGCTTAGACACAGCCGCCGACCGTTCACTACTATCTGGGCTAAGAGCTCGTGCCGGGTCTCGTTCAGAGGCATTGGAAGCGATTGAACAAGCCCTCGCAGAAGATCCTAGCCAAGCCAAGGATTGGCTCTCTCATGCGACTCTTCTTCATCAAGAAGGTGAAATCACTAGGGCTTTAGATTCGGTGAACAAAAGCCTTGATTTGGATCGACAAAACGGTGATGCTTGGTCTCTTAGTGCAACCATCCTAGCGACCAAACCGAATCGCCTCAAAGAAGCACTGAAAGCGGCAATTCACGCGGTAGCCCTAGATGCTGGTGGCTGTGATATGGTTTTACTCAAAGCAGACTTATTAGTCGCAGATGGCCAAGTAAGTGCGGCCGAGGAGTCCCTGACAAAAGCACTTAACAAAGATATGATGAATGCCGAATTGAGAGCTAAAATTGCTACTAGATACTTACTCGATGGCAGGCCCGATGACGCGCAAAAGCTACTAGATACTACACCGGTTGGTATTGACCACGCCTTACTACATGTTGTTGAAGGACGTCTTCATCTTGTCAATGCCGATAAGACTAGAGATGGCACCGGAGAGACCGATGCAACATTGTTGTCAGTAGCGATTTCAGCCTTTGAAGGTGCATTAAAGTTGAATCGAGAGCTTGGCGTTGCCTGGCTTGGGCTTGCTCGTACCCAGCGATTATTGCGCAACATGGATGGTGCTGAAGAAGCACTCACTAGGGCTAGAAGATTGCTGCCAGAGGATGATTCATCTGCCGCCGCAGAAGCCGCACTATTAGCCCTAGATCAAGGCGATATCACCACTGCAGCAAGCCAGATTGATGTTGCAGATATTCATGGAGACAGCCCAGTAATATCTTACGTTCGTGGTAATATCGAAGCTAGAAGCGGCCATCTTGATCGTGCTTTGGAATACTATGGGAAGACCTTGAAAGCTGATACAAATCACATACGTGCTAGACTCAACAGATGTAGCATTTACATGGCTCTTGATGAGGGTAGGAAAGCCCTTGATGACGCTGAGATATTACTCGACTTAGCACCCAACTTTACCTTGGCAAGGTTCCGTAAAGCCGAGGCTGAGATGATGTTAGGAGAATGGTCTCGGGCTAGAGAAGATTTGGACATTGTACTCGAAAAGGCACCACATCATTACCAAGCATTGACCCAACTGGCTGCTTGTTTCATCGCCTTAGAGCGCCCAGAGCGTGCCGAGACACCACTCAATGAGGCACTTCGAATTGCCCCAAACTATGCCCCAGCTTGGCATCAAAGAGGCTTGTTGTATCTTGAATGGGGGCGCAATGATAACGCAATGAGTGATTTCGAAGCAGCAGTTAAGGCAGATCCTCAACACCTTGATTCAAGATTACATATTGCTGCTATGCACCATGAGGCAGAGCTGTTTGATGCAGCAGCGCCAGCTTGGCGAGAGGTTTTGCAAATTGACCCTGACCATGTTGTTGCCAAGACTAGGCTCGACGAGTGTGAAGTCAAACTAATGGCTCGATGAACAAATTATTGTTTGACCGCTTTTTCTGCTTCTGCAACAGTCTTTCTGACCGCGATAGCGGTGTCGGGAGTAACCGAAATACTTGATATGCCACAATCAATCAGGAACGGTGGGAACTCATCTGGGAAATCTGATGGTGCTTGACCGCAAATACCTATTTCTAATCCCTTAGCTTTGAATTTTCTGACAATGTCACGAATCATTGATTTTACCGCAGGGGATCTTGCATCAACAGGATTCTGGTAACCTTCTAAATCGTCTCTTGATACAGCATAAACAGTTTGTACTAAGTCGTTTGAACCGATTGAACCTCCGGCCAGGTTCATCATTGTCATAAAGCGGTCAGCTTCAATAGCATTGGAAGGTAATTCAACCATGACGAATAAATCAGTTCCTGATTTGGGCCCAATATCATTCAGTTCCAACAGATCCTTGACCATCTCCCCCTCTTCTGGCGTCCGACAGAACGGCACCATCAGTTGTAAATTGTCTAAGCCGAAGTCATACTTTACCGACTTCATCGCCGCAATTTCCATCTCAAAAGCTGGCTTGAACTTTTCATCCAAATAGCGCGATGCTCCACGCCAAGCAATCATCGGATTTTCTTCAACGGGTTCGAATATAGCACCCCCTAATAATTCGCGATATTCATTAGATTTGAAGTCAGACAGTCGCACTAGAACCGGTCGCGGATAGAAAGCTGCGCAAATTAAACCGACTCCTTCGCGCAGTTTATCGATAAACAAATCTCTCTTGTCTTCATATGCCCAAGCACGACTATCCAACGATTCAACCAGACTTCGGATATCATTGATATCTGCACTAGCGAATGCTTCATAATACGGTTTTAGAGCAGCCGATAATTCGCCAGTCTCGACATACTGTTTCAGCTCATTATGATGGACAAAAGCCAATGGATGAATGCCAAGTTCCGAGGACAGTATAAATTCAATTCTTGCCAATCCTACACCATCAACCGGCAATTTTGAATCGATAAGTGACTTTGTTGGAAAACCAACGTTAAGCTTAATCTTAGTTGTCAGTTCTATGTCCTCGTCAAAGGAAACTTCTTCAACCTCAAAGGGCACTTCTCCAGAGTATACATAGCCAGTATCTCCCTCAGCACAACTACCGGTGACGAGGCTGAAATTTGGTAAATCCATAGCATCCGAACAACCGACGATCGCTGGTATGCCAAATTCACGAGCAATAATCGCCGCGTGTGAAGTCCTTCCGCCTTTGCGGGTAATGATTAATGAGGCTTGTTTCATCAAAGGCTCCCAGTCAGGAGTGGTCATCTCAGTCACTAAGACATCGCCTTCCTCGAATACCGATAATTCGGATGAGATTTCTTCCATTGACATCCCTGCTTCTAGCAATTTCCGCAACTCCCGTTTACCTTCAAGCACCTCGCCGTAAGTCCGATACAGCCGGACTTTTCCAGTACCGATTCGCTTACCTACTGCTTGGCCAGTTGCCAAAACGCGCCCATCCTTCTTTAGTGAATCAGCAAATATTTCATCGATTTTGTAGATGGTCATTTTGTTGCTTTCCGCCTTGGAATGGATCGTTTCTGGTCTTGCTTGGACAATAAAAAGGTCACCAGTCACCCCATCTTTAGCCCATTCAATGTCCATTGGTTTAGCGAAATAATCCTCAATCTTCAGCGCCATTCGCGCTAATTCTATGCATTCATCTCTGGTTAGTGACCAACGTCTTCGCTCTTCATATGGCACTGCGATAGATTGAACTTCATTTGCTGCTTCCTCATGATAAATCATCATCTGTTCCTTGCTTCCAAGCGTTCGGTGCACAATCGGAAATTTATCTTGCCGCAAGCCTTCTTTCCAGACGGTGTAAGTATCTGGTGAAACTACACCCTGAACGACTAATTCTCCCAATCCATACGCCGAGCCAATATGTATCACACCATCGTGACCCGAGTCAGGATCAATGGTGAACATGACCCCTGAACACGCTTTATCTGAGCGAGCCATTTTCATTACGACCACCGCAATGGCGCTGTCCAGCGGGTGCATACCGTGTTCGATATGATATCCAATCGCCCGCTCGGTGAACATACTTGCAACGCATCGTCGCCATTTTTCTATGATGTCCTGCTCACCGCTGACGTTGAGATATGACTCATACTGGCCGGCAAAGGAAGCATCTGCAGAATCCTCAGTAGTTGCCGATGAACGAACCGCAACATCGACGCCAGGATGATATAATTCACACAATTTACTATATTCTTGGGCGATGACTGATTTGATTTCGTCCGGCACGGGAGTCTCTCTTACCAAGGAACGTGCTAATGATGCTCTGCTGTTTAAATTAAGGTGATCTTTGGGATCGGCATCCCGTAGACATACCTCTAGGGCGCTGGCTAAAGTTGTGCATTTTATTGCGGCGTTGCGCAAATCTTCAATATCTTCGGGAGCGCCTATATTATTCCAAATTGTATCAGATATTTCCGCCTCGATAAATTGTTTGAAAGCGGCGGTAGTCAAGGTAAAACCGTTCGGTACCTTGACTCCTATGCCGGACAATTTCTGAAACATTTCACCCAGTGATGCCCCTTTGCCTCCGACTGTTGCAGTGTCATTCATATCAGCATCAGTAAACCATTCGGCAAGTCTAGGGTTTGGCATGTTAACCAATATGATAATTTACTAATAAGCATGAGTTTGAAACCGTAATAAATATTTCATTTTTCAGTATAATTAGCTTAATCAAATACCGCTATCGATAAACGTACAAAGGTGATATTGAGGGATAAAATTGGCCGATTCGATTAGAACATGTGACTAGGTGACAGATTTTTGACCGCATTAAAGCAGTTAGCATTCTGTCCCCTAGCAACATCCATCACATGGGCAACTCAGTCCGCAGGAATTACATCCACAGCATTCACAAGGCATAGTGTGATGATAACAGATTAATAATTAAAGATATCGAAATTATTAGTCGCATTTTGTCATTTTTTGGTGAAAGTATCTAAACTGGATTTCAGTTCATACAAACTATGATCGGCAAATTCACCTTTAGGCATATGCTTGCTAAATAATCCCGATTACTTTGACAAGAATTCGCTTATTTCTTTGACCATCGAATTCAGCATAATGGATTTGCTCCCAGGTGCCCAAGTGTAACTTACCATTACGAACCGGCATAGTTACCTGTTGGCCAAGTAATTGTCTTTTCAGATGAGCATCTCCATTATCTTCACCAGTTCTGTGATGATGATATTCCTCCCCACTTCGACCATTAACTCCATAGAACGGAGCAACCTTTTCCAACCATTTCATGATGTCATGATGGAGGCCATATTCCAAGTCGTTGACATAGCAGGACGCAGTGATATGCATTGGATTGACTAGTACCAAACCGTCTTTGATACCTGATTGAGTAATGATTCTTTGAACATCTTTGGTAATGCAGATTATCTCATATCGTTCTTCTGTGTTCACATGCATTTCTTCAACATAGGTCGCCGCCTGTCCGGTAATCAACTCGCCCATGAACACCAGCAAGCCCAAACTAGTCTATCAACAAAATGAATGAGACTATTCTTCCTCAAGCAAGTTACTTTCACTACCAAAACTAGACTCCATTTCCTCGATGGCGTTTCTTAGAACTAGGCCATGATAGACTTTGATACGCTTCTCTTTGACCATTGCGTTGACTTCTTTTTCAAGCGCAATCAACTCGTCAGAATCCTTAGCAACCTCTATTTTGCCCAACATCACCCGATATTTTCTTGCTCTTGCATAGAATATAGCAAAATATGTGGGAATGAGTAGCAGCGGAATAACCAATTCCTCGAAGACTATTTCCATGAATGCCGAGATTGATATTTCGAAACTCTCTGCATCATAATCGAAACCGAAAGAATCACTGTTTAACCCTCCAGAGTAGAATACTCCAGTGTTGATATCAAAATATAGATTGAACGGGGTTTCGTCGGCATCATAAATGTCTGAGCCGCGATCTAATTCAACTAGGTCTGGCCAACCGTCATTGTCATTATCATCATCGATCACGTCAGGAATTGTATCCCTATCGGTGTCTTTTGGAGTCGATAGTGGATTAAATGGATCGTATAGAATTGTTCCAGAGGATGCCGCTCTTTCTAATTCATTTCTTATGCCATCTCCGTCAGCATCATCATCATAGATATCTGGCATGAAGTCTCCATCAATATCCGAACACCCAATCAATCTGATGCGACTCTTTCCATAAGCAAATGGGCAATTATCAGATAACTCATGCAACCCTTGGTCAGCAAAACCATCGCCATCACTATCAGACCAGATAATTCGATCAAATGGCCAAACATCATCATCATTTAATACGCCATCACCATCGATATCTTCGTCGGAATTATCCCCGACACCATCTTCGTCTAAGTCTGCGTTTTCGCTTGAATTACTGGGAAAGGCATCAGCACCCATTGCGACAGTCCAATTTCCATCGGGATCTGACCAACCATCGCCATCACTATCCAAACATCCCACTCTGTCTTGAGTAGAGTTACCATCTATCTCACACACATCTGCACCTTGTGCACCAATTGTGTCGATTGTACAAATTGATAATAATAAAACAGTAATAATCGATATGATAGATTGTTTTGATGCCACGGCTACCGGTTTGCTTGAATATTAATGGCTTTATGGTTATGCAGTGTGACAAAACCTTGAAAAATAAACCCACTGACAATATCCCGTGCGTTTTCAATTCCTCATTTTCATAGCGCTCTTGCTGACGCCGAGTCTTGCAGGATGCATTCAAGAGGATGAAGAAATTGATATATTTCCAGCATTTTCGGCGATTGCAGATAATGGTGAGCTTTATGATAATCAGCGAATGGCAAATCAATCATACATAGTTATGTTCTCAGCCGAATGGTGTAACCGCCCATGCTATTCGACGATGCATTCGATGTGGAATGCTCAAGCAGAATTACCGGTCTTAGTAATGTCTACCGACCCTGCCGAGAGAGCTGGGGGGCTTACCTTACAACAGTGGCATGAATCTGCCAATGCTTACGATGATGATGATAATAATACTAACAACGAACTAACCAGTTATGCGTTTATGAAAGGCGACGAGGTAGCAGTTTTACTAGAGATTAATACCCCTGGTACAATATTTTTTATCAACTCAAATGGCGAGGTAACCGACATCCATGAAGGTAAACTAGACGATACGGATTTAATTCTGAGTTATTGGGCAAATGCCAACAAATACGAATAATTACTCACGGTTCGAATCAAGGGTCTAAAAGGAGACCAATATTGTAAGCACCATGAAGAGACTGCTGTATGCGTTGCTTGTGGTGGTTTTATTCTCATCAGTTGCTAGCGCAGAGAACTACCGAATTAGCGGTAAGGCAACTTACGCAGATGGCACCCCGGTCTCCCTTGATTATGTCTATGTTGAATGTGAGATTGGCGTATACGAATGCTATCAGTATCGCGGCACAAAAGCAATGACAGACGCTTATGGCGATTTCACCGTTGTTATTGATGCCAATGACGAAGAGGACGGACTTGATATTCTACTGTCATTAAGAGGTGAAAATTTCACCCATATTATCGATCTGGCCGCTCAGCAAAGCTCACCGGAAAATAAAGTGTATCAAAATTTGCAACTGAAACAAAACCCTGCTCCGTCAGGGGTGTTTATGGGATTCGGCTGTTTTATCGTCTTGTTTGTATTGGTTTTTGTTTCAGTATTGCTACGTACTGGAAGGCGCTTGGCTACCAAAGAGGGCCGTCTCGAATTTATGGGTTATCGGATTGCGAAGGAGTTAGAATGTCCAGTATGCCAAGAGAGGGTGTTTCAGCATGAATTAGTGAAACATCTAATTGTTGATCATGACATTGAACCATTTGAGGCAGGCGAGATGACGGGCAGAACTATGCGAAAAACCTGGTCGGAAGAAGAATAATCGGGGCATTCATCAACCTCCTCGATTTAGGTTGCTTCATGCGCATCAGTCATACGACTCAAAACGGTGAAACAGCATTTGAACATAATATCCCCCAATTCGGTCTCGGCGTTTTCTTGATGTCTAAACCTGGTGAGTGTAAATCTTCAGTCTTGACTGCCCTAAATGCGGGTTACACACACATAGATACCGCTAGAGCATACAATAATGAACACGAGGTTGGCGAAGCAATTAGCGAAGCATCAGTTGACAGAGAATCAGTTTTTATCACGACAAAATTGCGCCGCGCTCATGCTGTAGGTTATGATGAAACAATTAACCATTGCAAGAAGTCACTTGAATTACTTGACATGGATTATATCGATCTGTATCTCGTTCATGCGCCGCCCGAAAATCCAGACCATCGCGCACCGGTTTGGCAAGCAATGGAGTACTGTTTGGAACAGGGCTGGGTTAAATCCATTGGCGTCTCAAACTATGGTCCAGCACACTTAGAAGCAATGAAAGGTTATGCAAAGTATATGCCCAGCGTCAATCAAGTTGAATTTAATCCTTGGTTACAGCGGCCGGAACTTAAACAGGCTACTGAGGCAGTAGGTGCCAAGATTATGGCCTATTCACCATTAGCAAGAGGCCATAAGGTAAACGACCCTAAACTTGAGAAAATCGCCAATGAATTAGACTGCACGCCAGCTCAAGTAGCAATAAAATTCTGTTATGATGAGGGCTGCATTACGATTCCAAAATCAAGTAGGCCTGAACGAATTGTTGAAAATATTGCATCGCTGGACGTTGACATCTCCTCTCACTATGATGAAATAAAGGCATTAGAGTGCAACTATATCTCTGGCTGGGATCCAACAACTGACCCATAACCAAGCCAAAGAATGCTTGTGTCGGGTAAACACAAAAAAAAGTCCTAATCGAAGGGCTAACGATGTCGGAGGATTTCTGGGAAGCGAATCTGCCGTCTAGCGACAATGTCGAAGACCAACCCAACAATGACACAATCGAAATCGATAATCCTACTAGTGTAAGTTCTTTGTTTGGTGGCTGGTTATTTACTGGCATTTGGTGTACGGTTTCATTTCTAGCATTGATATTTATTGGCGGGCCAGTCCTTGCCGATATTGGGACCGCCGATTGGACACCTACTGATGGAG
>CAYPPO010000038.1:0-18577 GCA_964412625.1 uncultured Candidatus Poseidoniales archaeon | reverse complement strand
TTGGAAACCAGAGCAGTCCGCTACCAAATCCATCAGTGCCGGTAATTGCTTCCCAGCCGTGGAAATCCCCGGCAATCGCAACCCATGCTCCTGCTGGTGCCATGCCTAGGCACAGGCCGAGCCACAGGTGGCACAACCAGGTAAATCGCTTTGTGTAAGGGTAAATTACGAAAGCGAGAACAGGCAACCATGACATCATTAAAGCTACTTCGTTTAACATGCCTGCGCCGAGTAGCAACATGCCCAAGAAAACCGCTGCTAAAATCCATGCAGTTGACATTGACATAGTACCGCTGGCTAAATGGCGCTGCGCTGTGCGAGGGTTTTCCGCATCGATGTTCTTGTCAATAATTCTGTTAAGGGTCATAGCTAGTCCTCTTGCACCAACCGCGGCAACAAGTACCCAGACCAAATCAACCAACGGCATCTCGTCTGCAGGATAGAATTGCTCCACTGCAATGAAGTAGCCAATTATAATGAAGGGAAGGGAAAATAATGTATGTTCTATTTTTATGAATGACATTATCTGTTTGATGTCCATTAATCGGTGCCCCCGAATTCTAGATGGACAGGCCACTCATATTTTGCTAGTTCTGGTCGAGCAGCCACTTTCTCGAGGGTTTCATCAGAATGGAGGGTAATCGCTGGCCATCTTCTAACGCCGTGAGTTTGGCTGGGAATTGGTGTAGTGGCATCCCAGCACAATCTTTGCCGCTCTTCGTCAAAGAACAAACCGCGACCGACATCGAATCTAGAGGTTAACTGCCAAAGTAGCCTTCTTCTGGCCTTTTCGCAGTTCAAATCCATATCATCATTGGTAATAAATAACCATCTGAGGCATTTTTTAGAATCCAATTGCCAAATTGAATTTTTCAATTGAGAAATTCGCTCAATTCTTGTCGCTTCTGCCCGATCATTGAATGTTTCTGAACCAGTTCTCGGCGATGGGCTTCCCTCGATGCTGGTTGTAACTACTAACATGTTGTTACGTAGCATTCGGGCATCACTTACTTCGGCAATTTGCTTAACCAGTTCGATCTCGGTGAAAGCATCTGAATCAGCCAAGCCTTGGCGCCATTTAGGAGTCTCCTGCTTGAATGAGCCTTCGAGAGGTTCATTGTCAGATCTTGGGTCTCGCTGAGGAATAGTAGTTGCATCGATGATTAGTTTGTCATGCACATTTTCGTAAGGGCTGGATGCATCTAATGAGTCGGCAACCATTCCCTCGAGAACAATAACATCGTTGGCAATTTCGACTTTATCATTAAGTGCATCAAGTAATGCTTCCAAATCCTTTGGATTTTGGTCCGGGTCAACCGTAATTATCGCCTTGAGGAACATCATTTGTCCGGCACCTAACAAGCCAAGAGCGGTTTTTCTTGCCTGCCGTGGGTATCTCTGTTTGGCCGCAACTATGGCGAGATTGTGGAAACCGGTTTCTAATGGTAGGTGCACACTTTTGACATCTCGATGTTGGAATTGTAGTACTGGAGAGAATTGCCTCCCAATAGCCTCGCCTAGATAGCCGTCTTCCATTGGCGGAAGGCCGACAATTGTAGCAGGTAGTACTGCATCTTTTCGAGCAGTTATTGCCGTTACGTGCATGACCGGATATTGCCCAGTCAGTGAATAGAATCCAAAGTGATCGCCGAACGGGCCTTCTAGTCTTGTTTCCCCAGGTATACAATAGCCTTCGATTACAATATCAGCCTCTGCAGGAACCATCAAATCTTGCGTTAGTGCTTTGGTTATGCGCAACGACCTGCTGCCCAAAATCCCCGCAAATTGATACTCTGATAGGTTGTCAGGCAGTGGGGCAATTGCAGAAAAAATGAGTTCAGGGGGTCCACCCATGCATATAGCAACAGGCATTTTTTGTTGCTCTCCAGTCGCTGCGGCATGATCTGCCCCGTGCTTATGGATTTGCCAGTGTAAGCCTATTTCTTTTTCAGAAAATACCTGCGCTCGATACATTCCAAGGTTGTGTTCGCCGGTTTTTGGATCTTTAGTTACCACCAACGGGAGAGTCACAAATGGTCCGCCATCCATCGGCCAAGTTTTGGGAATTGGTAATTTAGTAAGGTCGGTATCAAGTCTTACTCGTTGACAGTTGCCGCGCCATTTCTTTCGTGGCGGCATTGCTAATGCGTCTCTGACCAGTGGGAGGGCCTTCCACGGCGCTTTCATGTAAGCTCCAATGTCGGGCTTCATCATTGCGACCATGCGGTCACCGACTTCGGTTTCATGCGACGCTCCGAGAGCCCTCAGAGTTCGGTCATTGCTACCAAAGATATTCATGACTAACGGTATCTTAGAAATGGTTCCGTCTGGCAACCGAGGTTGCTCGAACAAAACTGCCGGGCCATCGTTCTTTACTAGTAGGTCGGCAATGGCTCCCGCTTCGTACTCCACATCAACTGGAGTGGTGATTCGGAGCATCTCACCTCTTGACTCGAGGTGGTTCATCCAGCGTTTGAGAGTCTTCCAAGCCACAACCCTCCCAGCACGATTATACCTTTGAACCTGCGTAGTATTCCTTACTGAATCAACCGCTTCATTGATGGGCTGATTCATGTTGGCACCAGCATGGCGGAAGAGCTCGATATGCTCGATGTTCTAGTTATTGGGGCCGGACCAGGTGGCGGCTCTGCAGCAATACACAGTGCCAGAGCAGGTCTAAAAACGGCAGTGGTTGAAGCCGATAAGGCAGTTGGTATCCCGGTTCATTGTGGTGAATGTCTCTCAGATTTGGCAGTTCAAAACCTAGACCTCAAAATACCAGATCACGTCAAAGCGCTCGATGTAAAAGGCATTAGAGTTATTTTTCCCGACGGAACTGAGAAACTATTGACGGAGCCAGGATATGTGTTAGAAAAGCATCTTTTTGAACAGTGGCTTATGGATGAGGCTGGAAAACTAGGCTCACAACTTTACCTGCGACATAAAGTAACATCAATGGAAAGAATTTACAATAGCGAAAATCAATTTTCCAATTGGAAAATCGACGGAAAAGGTGAACATTTCCCGATTTTCTGCAAAGCGGTGATAGACGCATCAGGAGTAGCAGGCGTGTCTTCCAAAGTACTCAAAATGGGTACCAAAGTAGAGGTAATTGCTGGATTTCAATATGAACTCACTGAAGTGAAAAATGACGGCTATCTTGACTTTTATTTGTGGCCGGAATATTCGCCACACGGATATGTCTGGATGATACCAAAAAAGGATCAGCGGGCAAACGTTGGGTTGGTCACTACTGAGAAAAAGGGCGCCATAAAAAACCTTGACAGATTTATCACTGACACTTATTTAGATGGCAAACCGATTGTTAACCCACAATGGCGAGAGGAGTCGACAAGAGTTCGACCATTTGGTGGGACTATCCCTATATCAGGCCCTAGAGAAGTTACTGTCGAAGACGGCGTTATACTGGTTGGAGATGCAGCAGGATTTACTTCCCCGCTGTTTGAAGGTGGGTCTCATCTTGCGCTGTGGTCTGGTCGTGAGGCAGCTGCCGTGATTGCTAAATCGATCGCTAAAAATGACTTATCTCAGGCGTCGCTTATGGCTTATGAGGCGGCATGGAAGAAGCGTTTTCCGCCTTATCATAAGATCTTGAAAGGCAAGACTGCGCTGTACGAATTGACTGATGAAGAAATGTCTACAATGGCTCGCTGTTTACCTGACGAGTTAGGCAACATGTCACCCTTGCAAAAGTTAGGCATCGGTTTGAAGATTCTTGTGAGGAAGCCAGCACTACTGACTAAAAAGGTAATTTCAGTTCTATTATCCTTCGGATACAGCAGAGCAAAGCACTTCGGCTGGTAACACTGTATACACAGATTATTACGAGAGATAACTCCATCAAGAATTAGAGGTAGCGAAGGCTATGTGGGAGGCTACGTTATGGATTGCATGCCTTGCTGCAATAATATTGACGTTTCAGCCGTCATTATATGAGAAATCCAAGTTTGGTGCAATAGGCGCTCACCTATTGCTTGCGTTGCCTTTTTTCGCCCTAGTAAGCCGTTTCATAGTTAACGACACCTCGATTCAATACGTCGCAGCTTTCGGCGGCGAATCGTTACCGTTCAAGTACCGTTTTGCCGCAACTTGGGCTGCTCGTGAGGGGCCAATTTTGATGTGGGTGGTTTGGTTATCATTGCTATCGTGGATCTATCGCAGACCAATGATAGGGAATGCTAGTGAATCGCTTGAGGCACGCGACTTTAGGCAGCGAGTAATGTATGGGTTTTCTCTCACATTACTACTGATTGCTATCGTGTTAAATCCGTTTAAACAAACCCCAGATTTCTTTTTTGGCTCTGGGCTGAATGAACTATTACAGACCGATTTGATGATTATCCATCCACCGATAATATTCCTTGCCTATTCGTTTTGTATCTTCATCACAGCGGTATCCCTATCCGGGATTTTTACTAAAGACACACAAGCAATTAGCGGTAGAATCATTGCTCTTACAAGGCCTGGATTACTGATCTCCACCATAGGAATCGGCCTTGGAGGTCTGTGGGCATATTTGATACTAGATTGGGGCGGTTACTGGGCCTGGGACCCTGTTGAGACCGGATCGTTTTTGCCTTGGCTAGCGCTTGTTGGCATCTCCCATTTACGAACTAGGCCGGGTAAAGTGAGTGACAAGGGTTGGATTGGAGCAGGCTTAGTGGTTGGCGCACTAGCATTATTTGCGACATTGGTAACAAGAGCCGGCGGCGTGTGGGCTACATCAGTTCATACCTTTGTAACAGAGGACAGCGGAACAGCTCCATCAGATGCATTCTCTCGCATGATGCTGCTGAAAAGTGACAGTGTAGCCGGGGTTGAAATAATGACATATTTGATGTTCATTTTACTGATTATCGGCTGTTGGTTGATGATTAACCGTACGGAACAACATGGTGCAAAGACCTCTAACCCTGCTTTTTTGTTACTGATTCCAACAATAGGCGTCGCTATGGCGATACCCATAGGTGCCGATATTTATCATTGGATTCCGGATGCTGCAATAATTGGATTAGTTGTTTGCTTTATTGGTATGGATAAATTGTCAAATCCATCAATATCTAGAATTTCAAAAGGTTGGAATTACTTTTCCGGGAGATATATTCCCTCAGTAATTTTACTACCACTGCTTCTCTATCTACTGATTCCTCAGCCCTTCTTTATTCTGCTGTTCATAGTGCTGTTTACTCCGATGTATTACTCTGAAAATGCAGCCAATGAATGGATTTGGGCAAGTTTAGGTATCATGTTGGCCCTTGCAGGGGCTTGGTCGGGAATGATAGAAGTTTTACTCGCAGCAGTTGTAATATTGATATTTTTGGCACCGTTTTTGTCCGAAGATAATGACTCACAATCCGCGCCAAATTGGTTCACTAAAAGCCGGTTGAAGCGTGTTGCACTTTGGTCTTCAGTAATGCTTGTCAGTCTATATCTTATGCTAACCTTGGTTATTCTATTAGAAAGCATTGATACAGTAAATTTCGATGCCCATGAATTGTATGGTGCCCCATTTTTGATGGGCGTAGCTGGCGCGATGGTAATCTATACGCGCAGGAACTCGAATCCTAGAAACACAGTTTACGCATTGATAGTTGTGGCCACGTTTTCCGTGTTAATGGCGGCATTTTACTCCGACACCCTAGGCGGAGACTCTTCAACTGCCTTATCACAATACATTGACCGTGGTTTTGTGGCATGGCTTTCATTCCCGATGTTGCTGTTTGTTGTCGGGCCGTTAGTAATAGAGATTAAAAAACAAATCACGAAATCTAACAAAACACCCTTATGGCGACGTATTCCAGTTAATGCGCATTTGGTCCACTTAGGGCTCATTCTACTGTTGATCGGTCATGTAACTACCACTGTACTTGTTGACCGTGGTGATGCAAGCCACCGCATTACGTTGGTAAAAGATGAGATAATCATCGATGGCGATTATGGTTATGAATTCAGGGAATTGGTTGCAACTGAAGATAATTTGGAGGTAGGAGATGGCTTTGTCGGAGTGGAAATCATAGTTTACAATCACCAAGACGGGGAATTTGATGAAATTGGAGTTGTCGAGCCGGGAATGTTAAGATTTGACCGAACTGGTACCGCGCGTTCAGAGGTAGATGTCTTATCGCGCTGGTCAGGCGATATGGTATTCATCTTTGATGGAACACAAGCCCAGGGATTGATGCAACAAACCTCCTCAGCAGGTTTAGATTCAGTGAATTTGGTAAGAGTAACCGTTTACAATTTACCCGGTTCCCACCTAGTATGGATTGGCTGGTCAATTATGATGCTCGGAATGTTGGGCGTCACTTGCAGTGGAATCTATAAAAACAGGCTACTGGACTCTAAAACCAATAAAATTGTTGAGCAAGAATAGTTGTTTGTTTAACCGAGATATTATGAAGGGGAGGTCAGTCGGGCGAATGTCCCTAAAGGAGGATATATCATGGAAGACGGAGCAATAATTCATGTTGATTACGACCTATTCAGCGGAGAAACTGGTGACTTGATTGAAACTACAAGCGAGGAAATTGCCAAAGAGCATGAAATGCACCAAGAAGGGAGAAACTACACTCCAATGGTTTGTATTGTTGGTTCTGGCAATTTAATCGCAGGTTTTGAGGCTGCACTAAAAGAAGCCAAGGTCGGCAAAGAGGTCGAAGTTGAAATTGCACCAGTAGACGCATATGGTGAGAAAGACGCATCCTTGGTTGAAACAATTAGCATTGACAAGTTACGTAGAGCTGTTCAAGATCCTAATTCCCTATACCTCGGTGCGCCAGTAAACATTAACGGACGACAGGGGTACCTTTCCTATCTAGCTGCAGGCCGTGCTAGAATCGATTACAATCATCCAATGGCCGGTAAGACTCTGAAGTATGTGTTTACTATAGTTAAAGAGGTTAAGGGCAAGGAAGACAAGGTTATCGGATTGTTAGAATCCAATTCTGGGCATTCCGGTTTCGAAGTTTCGTTCAAAGGCGACGACTTGTCAATAATTCTTCCCCAAGCCATGATGTTTGATACCAATGCTGCGATGCTAAAATTCCGGCTAGTGACAATGATTAGAGATGCAGTTGAATGTGGTAAAGTGTCCTTTGTGGAGGTTCATGAACCTAGAATAATCCCGGATTTGGAAGATGACGGTGAAGATGCGAGTGAAGATTTGTCCAAACTATCGGTAAGTGACCTCAAGGAGCGCTTAAAGGCCAAAGGTCTGCCAGTCGGCGGTAAGAAGGCTGAATTAATCGCTAGACTACAAGACGACGAAGAAGAGTGACTTGCAACTCCGTAGGAACCTAATCTTCATGAATTAGGGAACGGTGGAATATGATATGGTGACAGCCAAGGAAATCGAAGCGCTGTTCGATGATGAAGTAAAATCACTTCATCCAAGCCTCTATTCACCACTGGAGAAAGCGGCGATATGGTTTGCATTAGCTGTTTTAACCATCACTTCACTGGGATTGATTTTTGCTAATGACGTGTTTTGGACAGACGGCCTCAAGCCGATTGTTTGGGACCCAATTGTCAAGGATGCTGGCACCGCTGGAGATGCTGGATATTCGCCAGAGAATACTGCACTATACGCTACAACAGTGCTAATGTGCGTTGTTATTTTGCAAGCAGTGTTTAGGAAAATGAACCTTCCAGCAGATGATAAGATGATGTTCGCATTAATTTCCTGGGTAATACTCGCTCCAGTGTTAAGGGTTCTAGAAGATTCGGACTTCTTCAATTCAGATTTAGATTGGTTATTAATCTCGCCAGTAATTCATATTCATCTTGCTGTATGGCTTGTTGGCACTGCATTTATTGCCCATCAATTAGCTGGCAAATGGGATGGCTCAACCGATGACAGCGACCGTGAGAAGAGTCGAACGGTGTTGTTCATAACACTCGGATTGTTGTTATTCCTTCACTGGAGTTTATTGTATCAACCAAGTTATTCGTCCCATCCTGAGATGCATAAGTCATGGGTAGCACTTAGCTTCCCTGTGGCATTATATGTCCTTTTTTGGGTCCTTGTAAGATGTGCTGAGTGGCCTGCCTTAACTAGAGGCTTGATCGCATTTGGTAGTGCAACCTCAGTGTTGGGCCTCTTCCACTGGTTCCAATTTTTAGCCTCACCATGGCAACAGGAAAGTGGTCGCATTGTTGAATCACAGCCACTTTGGCCGGCTTTGGTTGTTCTAGGCCTACCGGCAATAGTCTGTTACTACCTTTACCAATACGGTAAGGACGATGCAAGGCACATGAGTTTGACAGAATATGAACCGGGAGTTTTGCCTAATGGCGTCACTCTGAAAGCATGGGAAGAGGCAGGTGATAAGGTATCAGCCCACCCTGTTGAACAATTGTCAAGGAAGGCACTCTTGGCCAATCCAATGGTATTAGCGATGGTATTCGGTCAATTATGCGACGGGTTTGCCACCATGGTCGGTATTGATTTATTTGGTTACGGAGAAAAACATCCGGTTAGCGATGCCGTAATCCAATTTGGCGTTGGTATTGCAGACTCTTTAGGCATAGACCCTCTAATGGAGTCAGATAATCCCCCAGGCGCTTGGCTATTTGCTATTGTCAAGGCATGTTTGGTGGCGGCAATTGTTTGGTTATTTGTTGAGATGCGAGTTGAAAGACGACAAATCCACCTGCGAATGCTGATTGTTCTAGCCGTTCTAATTGTTGGGCTGGCGCCGGGATTAAGGGATATTGGCAGACTGACCCTCGATGTTTGAACCTTCACCTTGAATCGTTAAATGTCGAGTCCTCTTGCCTTGTTATGAGGGGTACTATGGATAGATTGCCAACAAGGATAAATCGAGCAGATTCAGAGTATCAAATGCGTAAAGAACACAATCTTGCATTAATCTCAACACTTCGCCAACGATTGGACACTGCATCTAATGGGGGCGGCGGTAAATATGTTGACAGGCACCGTGGCCGAGGTAAATTATTGCCCAGAGAACGAATTGAGCGAATAATAGATCCCGGAACTGCGTTTCTCGAACTTTCGCCCCTCGCAGCCTATGACTTGTATGATGGTAGAGCACATAGTGCAGGAATAGTAACTGGAGTTGGTATGGTACATGGAAGAGAATGTCTGTTTGTCGCTAATGATGCTACTGTCAAAGGAGGCTCATATTATCCGATGACGGTAAAAAAGCACATTCGAGCGCAAACGGTCGCCCATGAAAATCATCTTCCATGCATCTACCTTGTCGACTCAGGTGGGGCATTCTTACCTATGCAGGATGAGGTGTTCCCTGACATAACACATTTTGGTCGTATATTTAGAAATCAGGCAAGAATGTCTGGTGATGGCATTGCTCAGATAGCTGCGGTATTGGGCTCATGTACTGCAGGAGGTGCTTATGTTCCGGCAATGTCGGATGAATCTATCATCGTTAAGGGTAATGGAACAATCTTCCTTGCCGGCCCGCCACTGGTGAAAGCCGCAACTGGAGAGGAGGTAACCGCTGAAGAATTGGGTGGTGCTGACGTGCACACGGCACAATCAGGTGTTGCAGACCACTTTGCTGAAGATGAGCCAGAGGCGCTAAGACTGGTAAGGAACATAGTCGAAAATCTAGGGCCAAGGGAACTTGCCCCGGCTGCAAGTCAACCTTCCGAAGAGCCTGCACACGACGTCGAAGATCTGCTCGGGCTAATTCCTGTGGATAATCGAACTCCAGTCGATATCAAGGAGATAATCGCCAGAATCGTTGATGGGTCAAGATTCCACGAATTCAAATCAAGGTATGGCACGACACTAATTTGTGGTTTCGCCCACATACACGGCCACAAAGTCGGCATCGTGGCGAATAACGGGATCTTATTTTCAGAATCATCAATGAAGGGCGCGCATTTTGTTGAATTATGTGGTCAAAGAGGAATTCCACTGGTATTTTTGCAAAATATTACCGGGTTCATGGTTGGCAAGGCCTACGAGGCTGGCGGAATTGCCAAAGATGGTGCTAAACTTGTTACCGCTGTATCGTGCGTCAATGTTCCCAAGTTTACTGTAATCATCGGTGGCTCTCACGGTGCCGGTAACTATGGAATGTGCGGCCGAGCATACGACCCCAGATTCTTATTTATGTGGCCTAATAGTCGAATTTCAGTTATGGGTGGTCCCCAAGCTGCTGATGTTTTGACCACGGTAAAGCAAGACCAACGGGCGAGGGAAGGTCTAGGCGCTATGGAAGGCAGAGAATTAGAACAATTTAGACAACCTATACTTGACAAATACGAAACTGAAGGAAGCCCGTATTATTCAACCGCAAGGCTTTGGGATGATGGGATTATCGATCCTAGAGATACTAGAGATGTCCTCGGGTTATGTCTCTCAGCCGCGAGAAATGCACCATTGCCAGATGATAGATTTGGCGTATTTAGGATGTGATTTCTCAATTGAAAATTTAAATTTACAATTGGAGTTTTAATTATGAAAAATATGCCATCACTGCCTGCAACAGAATTAGTATCCGTAAAGATAGATGGGCCTGTTTGTTACATCGGACTTAATCGTGAAGACAAGTACAATGCGATGAATGTTCAAATGATCACCGAGTTATGTGAAATATTCCAATGGACTGCACAGCGAAGTGTTGGTAGAGTCGGTGAATTGTTTGACGAATCGGGCGAAGCATACCTGCGGATTATTGTGTTCAGTGGCGCTGGTAAGCATTTTTGTGCCGGAGCCGATATCAACATGATGCGAGATGCGGGGGCTAATACCCCTGAAGAAAACCGGCTTGATTCCGAGCGACTAGATCGCCTGTTCAATGGATTATGGTCCCATCCATGTTTCACCATTGGCTCGATTTCTGGTGTGGCGCTTGGCGGTGGCGCAGGTTTGGTTGCTTGTCTTGATCATGTTATTGCCACTGATGACGTTAAAATTGCCCTCTCGGAGGGGAAACTAGGAATTCTACCCGCAGTAATTGGCCCTTATGTCTACCGCCGTTTGGGCTCTGCTTGTTTCCGCAGACTTGCGATGCAAGCCAGCAGAATCGATGCGGAGGAAGCCCTCAGAACCGGATTTATCGAACAGGTGGTTGAAACTAATGCTGCCAGGGATGAAGCAGTACAGCAGTTAGTAGCAGAGGTATTAACCTCAGGCCCATGTGCAGTCACCCTGGCTAAAGAACTCACGTTAGGATTCGATAGATGGACCGGTAGTGATGAAGAGTTGCGCGAATATACTCTAGATTTCACCAGTAAAATGCGCGGCTCAAAAGAAGGTCAGGAAGGTCTTTCCTCATTCTTAGAAAAGCGTGACGCAAACTGGAAATCTTGACTGGGTGATATCATGCTAAGTACAGTGCTAGTTGCTAATCGTGGTGAGATTGCTTGCCGGATTATAAGAGCCTGCAGCGAAGCTGGATTGACTTCAATCGCGATTTATGCCGAAAATGATGCAGGCTCATTATTCACTGAATTAGCTACTGTAGCGGTGCCGTTAAAGGGCGACAGTATAGGAGAGACTTACTTAAATCAGCAACAAATTTTAGCAATCGCTGCACAGTATAGTGTTGATGCAATCCATCCGGGTTTCGGATTTTTATCAGAGCGCGCTGATTTTGCCCAAGCAGTTATTGATGCTGGCATTAATTGGATTGGGCCGTCTCCGCACGCCATTGAAATGATGGGCGATAAGATGACGGCGCGAATGACTATGAAGGCAGCAGGAGTTCCCGTAATTCCCGGTGAAGAAATAGAGTCAGATGATGAGGCTGGAATGATTTCAGCAATTGTTGAAGCGAGTGAAAGAGTTGGCTATCCATTGCTTCTCAAAGCATCCTCTGGCGGTGGCGGCAAAGGTATGCGAAAGGTTGAGGATCCTGCAAACTTAGAAGAATCCATCAGAGGTGCTCGCAGGGAAGCAATTGCTGCTTTTGGCGACGGGCGAGTCTATGTTGAGAGACTTTTGACTGGTTCAAAGCATGTTGAAATGCAAATACTTGCTGACACCCATGGTCGCACCATTCATCTTGGTGAGCGAGAATGTAGCGTGCAACGGCGGCATCAAAAGGTGTTTGAGGAATCCCCCTGTCCAGTCATGACTGATGGGCTAAGGGCAAGAATGGGTGAAGCAGCGGTAATGGCTGCTCAAGCAGTTGATTATGTCGGGGCAGGAACTGTTGAATTCCTATTGGCATCAAACGGTGAGTTTTTCTTCTTGGAAATGAATACCAGAATCCAAGTCGAACATCCGGTAACTGAAATGGTTACAGGGGTAGACTTGGTAAGAGAACAACTCCGAATTGCAGCAGGCGAACCGATGAGTTGTGGTGATTTGATGATGCGAGGACATTCCATTGAGGTCCGTTTGTACGCCGAGGATGCAACCAACAATTTTCTTCCGGCAATTGGTCCACTTGCGGTTTTTAGAGCACCTACAGGTCCCGGTATCAGGTTAGATACAGGAGTCAGAGAGGGGGATATGGTTACACCAAACTACGACCCTATGTTGGCGAAATTGATTGTTTGGGCTCCGTCAAGAGTAGAAGCATTAGAACGCATGCGCAGGGCTTTGGACGAGTTTGTCGTTTTGGGCACGACTACCAACATACGATTCTTGCGTGAGTTGTGTGATAACAAAGATGTTATTTCAGGTCGCACAGATACTACACTAATCGACAGGGTATGGCCTGATGGGTGGCAACCAAATTATTCAGAATCATCGTTTGATACTGCGTTAATGGTCGCAGGAATAAGCGAAAGCGCTGGTCTGCATAGGACTCAAGTGCTAGAAGTTGAGTCAAATAATGGCCCAACTAGCCCATTCCAGACCTTGAATCGGAGGTATCCTTGATGTTGCATGAATTCAAAGTGAATGGTGAACTGGTTGAGGTAACCGTTGCTAGAGATGGCCAAGATTGGCTACTTGGTGACTACAAGGCCCAAATTTTGGCTGACGGCCGCCTATCGGTGCAAAGTCTTGACGGAAGAGCTAAAATCGCTCATTCTGCCAAGGTGGGAGATACTTGGTGGGTCCACATTGATGGACATATCTTCTGTATCGAAAAAGTCGAGGCTGGCTCTACTGATGGTGAATCTGATGGTGGTATGACTGCGCCAATGCCGGGCAAGATACTCGAAGTCAAGGTTTCCAACGGTCAGTCTGTTGCGGCTGGTGAATTATTGTTAGTCATGGAGGCTATGAAGATGGAACATAGGATTGTCGCCCCCAGTGATGGAGTTATTACAACAGTTAATTTCTCAACAGGAGACCAGGTTCAACAAGGCGATATTCTTGTTGAGATGGAAGAATAATCATATTCTACGACGTAATTTTTCCATTAAATCATCAGCGTTTGCCAAATTCTCGAGACAATTCTCTATGTTGCCCAGCGTCAGGTTTTCACCAGCTTTTGAAACTTCAGCCTCACATTGTAACCTTTCTGGGTCGTCTAGTTTAATCATCGCAGCCTCTAATTGGTTGCGTAAAACTTTCCATTCTTCAGTAAGGAAGTTGAGTAACTCTCCTGCTTCATCAGCCTCTCGTCCCGATTTATCTAACTCAGTAGTCAATCGATCTAGTAGCGTTGCAGCATGAGTCCATTGCTTTTCATCGGCAGATTTGATAATTTCATCAAGTTTATTTTGCCATTCAGCACTATCTTGACGGGATTCGAATTGCTTGACTAACTGCTTTTTCTGCCGTAGAGCTCTTCTAATCTCATCCATTGCTACTCGTTCTGCCTTGATGGTACGAACTACTCCATCTGCTAGGCCAACAGCCTGACTAGCATTACCCGCATCCAGGGCTTTTGAGGCATTGTCTAACCTTATTTGTAATTCAGTCACATCAAGTCCGTCGCTCTGCTTAAGTTGTCGCTCGGCTTCTTTGATGGCTTGAGCCGCTCGCCCTAAAGCATCGTCACCAGCCGATAACTGAGCAGGGATTGTAACGGCATAGTCAAAGGCTTTTTTCGGTAATTCCGCAGCAAGTTTCTTCTTCGCATCCGATAACATTTCATGCAGATGGTCAATATTTTCACCAGTTTTACCATGCAGCGATTGGCTGGCTTCATTGATTGCTGTTTCCGCTTTTTGCCACCACTCGACAACTTCCATTGCTCGCTTTTTTGCTTGCCTAAACAACATTTCCCCTTCCCTCAACGAGCCAAGTTCAATCTCTCTAAGGCCCATATCAAATGATTTCCTAGCCTTCTTTGCAGATGGGGCAACTTGTTCGGCTTGTTCAACGCTAGTTCTAGCATCTTCCTTGACAATTTGAACATCACCGGCTAAGGACAGCGATCTATCGATATCCTCCTCAGCGTCATCAAGTAATTTCATACCCAACTCTGGGTCAACATATCCTTCTTCCCTAGCAGTCATAATCAAACTAGATGCCTGGTCTACTGCTGCATTCTCGGTTTTTAAAATCAAGATTCTAGTTTCTAAGCGGTCAAGCCGCTTCCTAAATTCTCGCCTTAGTCCCTTTAGTTCATCACCAGAGAACCAAATGTAAACCACGACCGTAGCGGTTATTCCCAATATGGCAATACTGGCAAACCAATTGATTGAGGATGGTTCTGGTATGTCTCCAATGAAGATTGAAAATGCGGCGACAAACCCAACTCCAGTCATTAATGAACGAAAGCGCTGAACGTCGAGCCCACCCTTGAGAACGGTTTTCGAATAAACAAAACAAGAGGCTGCCGCAACCATTATCAGAACAGGACCAATTACTGTAATTTTGGAAAAACTGACAACCTCTTTGCTGGCAATCATTAGTAAAACTGGCCAAGCAATGGTTGCTGATGCACCAACTCTGGTTCGAGCACTTGGATTTGTAAGGCCTATATCTTGCACGAGGAGTCCCCAGATTAGGATTATAATCGGCATACCTAAACCGTTCAATAAGCCACCTTGGCCCTTAGCTGCAGCTGATAAAGTCGGCCATACAAGCCATATTGCACCAAGCAATATCATTATCGAGGATGTAGCAACTAATCTTTCAAGGCGATTAGTGCGTTGCTTGATTGCGGCTTGGATGGCACCTTCGACATCAGACCACGCATCCATGAGCACCCACTAGAGGCCTCAAACATATAGTATGCCCTTGAATTAGTCGTCGGAAAATATTGTTTATTTACAAAGACAATGTTCATGAGATTGCTACTCTCGTTAAGTATGGAGGGACGACTGTGAGTGGCCTAATTACCATGGACGATTTGACTAACGAAGAGATACTTGAAATTCTAGAAGACGCAGAACGCCTCCTTCCAGTTGCCAAGGGAGATCTGTACCTGCCCCTATTACAAGGTCGAATTCTGGGCAACTTATTCTTTGAGCCAAGTACCAGGACGCGAATGTCATTTGAGACTGCAATGAAGCGTTTGGGTGGAGATGTCGTCAACCTTGGTGATGTCAAAACCTCGTCAGTAGTCAAAGGTGAGACCTTGTTTGACACGATACAAATGGTTGACGGTTATACCGACATCATTGCTATGCGCCATCCACGCCAAGGTGCCGCCCAATATGCGCAAGATTCTGCAAGAGTGCCTATCTTAAACGGTGGCGATGGTGCTGGCCATCACCCAACTCAGACAATGCTCGATTTGTTTACTATCAAACAAGCCCACGGGAAATTAGAAGATTTGAAAGTAGTTTTAGCCGGTGACCTGAGATACGGTAGGACCGTTCACTCGCTATCTCACGCTTTGACAAGGTTTGGTTGCGAGTTAGTTTTTGCCAGCCCAGAATTACTGAAGATGCCCGCAGAAATAGTCTCAGATTTGCAGGCGCATGGCGCAACAATAACCGAAACTGAGGACTTGTACTCAATGATGAACGATGCTGATGTTGTTTACATGACTAGGATACAGAAAGAGCGATTCTCTGATGAGGATGAATACGCAAAGGTTGCGGGAGCCTACAAACTCCATGCAAATCATCTGTCAGATGTTAAAGCGGGAATGATAATCATGCATCCTTTGCCCAGAGTAGATGAAATACACCCATCAGTTGATGAAACTAGGCATGCCAGATATTTCGAGCAAGCATTCAATGGTGTTGTCGCACGTATGGCGTTGCTGTGTAAATTACTCGGTGTCAAGGTGCCGAAAGATGTCAAGAAAGCAGGAGGTGCATTGTAATGTCAAACGAACACAGTATGAGAAGAGTAACTGCGATACGCAATGGAACTGTAATCGATCATATACCACAGGGACATGCGCTAACAGTTCTAGATATGTTGGGAATTGATGATAAAACCTCGGTGCCGGTTTCTTTGGTAATGAATGTGCCATCTAAGAAAATGGGCTCAAAAGATATCATTAAAGTTGAAGATAGAGAGTTGACACAAGCAGAACTAGATCGCCTTGCTTTGGTCGCCCCAGACGCTCACGTTGCGATAATTAGAGCATATACTGTGGCTGAGAAAATGACCATCAATTTTGGTGATGAGATCGTCAATGTAGTGCAATGTACCATGTCAAATTGTATCACTTCAAATCTTCGAGAGCCATTGCCTCATCGACTTAGAGTCGTTTCCAGAGACCCCCTAGAACTGCGTTGCCATTATTGCGGCAGACCACAGGATTTGGATGAATTAGTCAATAATGTCCTGTGATTCAACCGTCAACAACAATCCGTACTGAAATCGGTAGTTTGACTCAAATTATGGGGTAAAGTTTAGATTAACATTGACATAAAACTCGCTTATGCAAGAGTTATCTAAGGTTGGCATAGAATCTAAGCGAACAACCGCTGCTAGCGTTGCCATTGTTGGGTTAGTGGTGTATTTAGCACTCATTCATCTAAAATCAATATTGATGCCGTTAGCGATTGCTGTACTGTTGTATTTCATGATTAAACCTCCCGAGCAATATATTTACCGAAAAGTGCAGAATCGTTTCGTATCTTACGGCACAGTAATCTTAACTTTCATTATTACAATTTATTTCATTTCTATCTTCCTGTACGATAATCTATCACAATTTATTGAGGATGTTCCGGAGATAACCGCCGCATTTGAGGAGAAGCGAGCGAAATATGCAGATGCGAATCTGTACGGCTTAGAAGCAATATTTTCCGATGCTGACTTAGTTACAGAAATCGCCTCACCAAGTAACATAGAAACGTTTGTTTTGGCTATTTTAGGCTCGCTAGGAGGCTTCTTTACGACAATGATAACTGTGCTTATTTTCTTATTATTCATTGTCCTTGAAGAGCACACAATCGCCCAGAGGTTCGGTGCTGCTTTCCCAAATTCCAACGATCGAGCTAAGAAGATAGTTAGTGAATCTACCGAATCTATCACAGCCTACGTTGTCTCAAAAGTAACCTGTAGTGCGGGACAAGCACTGGTAATGACCATCATAATCTCACCAATTGGCTTTAACCTGCCAGGCTGGTTCCTATTTGGAATACTATGCTTTTTGCTTGATTTTATTCCAATATTGGGGGCACTGTTTGCTACCATTCCGCCCGTATTAATCGGTTTCATTATGCTTGAACCGCTATCTGCGCTGCTGATGGTGGCGATGTTAGTCGGTAATCAGCAGGTGTTTGGGTCATTTGTCGAGCCAAATCTATCAGGAGCAAAAATCGGTATTTCTCCGTTTGTGTTGCTGTTAACAGTTATGTTATTCTCGCAAGTATGGGGTATTGCAGGAGCCATTATCGGTGCACCAATAATCATAATTGCTCGGCTAATACTCGATGAAAATGAGCGAACGCGACCTGTTGCTATGATGATGGCTAACAATATCGAAGAAGAATAACTCGGTTATTTTTGGTTATTCATCGATAACAGCCGCAGATTACTCTTGCATGAATATCGTTATGTTTCACAACCATCACATTAAGATAGGGAATGCAGGGCAAAAGCGCGCCTTATTCAGCGTCAAAAACCATGACTTGCTCTCCATGTGATACGGTTGGTGGAGCAGCCAAGAATGGCATCATCTTACTCATTAATTCATTATACTGAGTTTGGGAGGCTTCTAGAAGTTCCTTACTTTCATAGGCTGCAACGCCCACCAACTCAGTTTCACTTATTCGAATTAGTCTGCTTCTTACTAAGCCATTTATTTCGCTAAAACTTTCTACAATTGATTCCATAGTTGCCATGGCTTCATCAAAGGTTCCAGATTGAATAGTTGCTTGGGTTATCCTGTAATACATGGTTTCTCCAATCACAGGTGTCTTATGAATTATTTGATGTCCGTGATCCACAATCGGTAGCATCCGTACTAACCCACTGAATTCCTTTTGTAACGAGAGATAATTCAATAAACATTACAATGAAGCAGACACATGGATTTACCCGACTCCGAAGCCAAGCGGTTAGGAAAATCTTGGATACGAGGTATGTTTATTTTTTCAGTCATACTTATTCTCATTGGTTTGGAGTTATCTGCTAGGGAAGATCGTTGCGCCAACAGTTATTTTTACTGCGTGGACTGGGCGCACTTCTTGGGTCCAATTGTGCTTTTTGTAGGGGTATCGTTTTTCGTGCAAACTGGAATTATCATCAGTTTTCGGTTTCTAAAGTCTCTATTAATGAAAAGGTCTTAATTTTTAATGGCCTAAA
>CAYPPO010000037.1:0-18624 GCA_964412625.1 uncultured Candidatus Poseidoniales archaeon | reverse complement strand
AAGCAGGAGCAACCGCTAGATTCGGTGCAAGATATGGTGTTTCAGTAAGAAGAAACTCAGCATCTGCAATGGCAAAAAAGAGCAAGAAATACACTTGCCCGGTTTGCCAATATCAAAAAGTTTCAAGAAAATCTGTTGGTATTTGGCACTGTAGCAAGTGCGATTATACATTCGCTGGCGGAGCGTGGGAGCCATTTACTAGAGCATCCGATGCCAACAGTAGAATTATGCGTCGATCTGTTGAAGGTGCAACAACCGCCGATATGGCATACATTGCACAACAGGCTGCAATGGATTACGAAAGAAGCCTAGCTGAAACCGAAGAAGAGTAATTGCCCAGAGGGACCTCAATGTCCGCTGAATGGAAATTAACGCTAGAGGCACAGTCCAGTAGCAAAGAGAATACAAATGCGCTTGCTGCAGCCTTGATAACTGATTGTGAGGTTAACTTACTAGACTACTCTTTTTCCATCGAGATTATTGAAGCAAAGGCAAAAGATTTGCGAGCCATGTGGAACACTAGAGTCCGTGGCTTGATTGCTGTTGATTCGCTGATTAACATGTTAGACAATGTTGGGTCAAGCGAGGTTTCATGAATAAGTAGTGTTTGAGAAGAGATGGTGAGTAATTATGAGTGATATGGAACAATTTCAAATCGTCGTCTCAGAGATACAGGCTACGCGCCAGCAAATGGCAAGTCTAAATGCCCAAATTCTCGAATTAAAAGCGACCTCTGACGCTGTATCCAACCAGCCCAAAGAGCTAGCACTACACCAACAACTCGGTGGAGTTTTAATTGAGGTAGCTGACAGAAAATCACTCATTGAGGTCTTAGAGAATGACATCAAAACTATCTCTGAGCACCTCGATAGACTGCAAGCGCGCGAAACAGATTTGATGAACTCATATGAAGAACTAAAAAAAGTTCTAGAGGGATCTAATTGACACCGAAGGAAAATCCTGTAAGTAACAATCTCGTTACTTTACACGATTGGATACAAAAAGCCAGCACCGATGGAGCAATCGCTGTAATCACTGGCAAGAATGGTGATATGGATACTGTCGGTTCAGCGATATCTCTCGCAGCATCTAACAAGAATATGATGGCGTGTGGTTTACATTTGGGTAGAGTATCAAAACGAGTATGCCAGGAATTAAACGCACCATTCAAGAAAATAAGTAGTCAACACGACTTACCAAATACGCTCGGTGGCTTGATTATAGTTGATGCAGCATCACCGAGTCAAATCGGTTTTGAATTGCCAGAAGGTATTCCAAAATGTATCATTGATCATCATGAATCCAATGACTGGATTTTTTCGGTTGCAGATCTAATGATTAAGATGGATGTTTCTGCAACCACAGAAATTATCGCTAAATATCTCAATGAACATTCACCAGCTACTTTGACTGAACCGGTCAGAAAATTACTACTTGCTGGTCTTATCACTGACAGTGGAAGATTCAAGCATAATACAAAAAATTCGTTCATAACTGCACATGAGATATTAAATGACTCAAAAATCGACTATCCAAATTTTGTTGAATGGTTAGAAACAAATGAAATTAATTCAAGCGAACGTGGTAGCCTACTTACTGGGATGCAACGCGCAAAGTCTACAGAGTCTGGTAGTTGGTCAATAATTTACTCATACTGCGGTACTCTAGAGGGTAGATTGGCTGGTTTGCTACTCGGCGTTGGTCATGATGTTTCGTTAGTTAGCAGAAGTAGAGACGGCGAAACAAGACTAACTGCAAGGGCCAGCAAAAGGGCAACTTTAGAAGGACTATCTCTTGCAAAAATTATGAGCGGAATTGCCGAACAAATCGGTGGCGAAGGTGGTGGCCATGCAGGCGCTGCTGGCTGGACCGGTAATGTCGATAGAATCACCGCTGAGAGTTCGTTTATCTCTAATGTTGCGAAAATTTCGCGGGAGATTGATTGATTATGTCTGAAATTGAAATCCCTAATACTCCCGGTAAATTAGTATCAAAATGGCGCTCCGAAGGACCCGTGGATAATTTAACACTGGCTAAGTGGAAAGCCGAGATGGAAATTGAATCATGGCTTATGGTTGCTGAAGCTGCACTATTTCTCGATGCTGCTGAATTATTCGAACAGGTTATCGATAGTTTGACACCTGCCGAAAAGGCCACAATAGGCTTAGTAAGAAGAAGAATGTTAGGCGACAACAAGTTGGAACAGGCCATCGATGATGCCATCAAGATTGCCACGGATCCAGAAACTAGAGACCTAAAACTGGAAGGTCGTTTAAGGATGGAGCGGGGTTTAGCTAGATTTGAAAATGGCAATGTAGAGGGTGCTAAAGATGATTTGGAGTGGGCGGAATTAAGATTAAAATCTGTGGCAAAAGCAAGTCGTGACCACGATTTATCGCTTTTGAATAGAGCAGCCCTCCTAATGGCAACCGATGCACCATTAATGGCTCTTCACGTCTACTCAGAAATCACTAGAGATGGAGATCATGCCCACGAAACTATTGCTATTTCAAGAATCGGTGCCTCAAGAATAAGAGCATCGCTTGGTCATATGTTCGATGCTGCCAGACATGCATGGAATGCTCATGAACATGCTATCAAAGCCTATCAGACAAACATGGCGATAGAAGCAGGGACTTTATTTCTTGAGTTATCGTTAGCACATATCGATCATGAGGCAGAAAGGATGATGAAACAAGTCAAAAATGCCAAACCTCGAAAAATTGAAGACCCTGAACCAATACTTTCAGTAAATCCACAAGACATCGATGGTGTGTTTGATTGGTGCTTACAAAATCTTCCTGAAGCTAATTCAGGTGAGCATAGGCCAGACCTACGGGCGATGGTAAGTATCGCAAAAAATCTAAACAAATTAGATTCATTTAGCAGCCTGTTTGCTGAACCAGATGAAGTTGAAGACCCAACGTTGGCCGCCATGATTCAAGTTTGTTCAGAAGATGAGGAGCACGTCAGAATATGGGGTGAAAGATTGTCCGTATTGACACTCATTTAATTGAACCACGCCAAATGTCCAAATCAACAAACTCCTGTTCAGTCCACATAACAACCGGGGGCACAGAGTTCCACCAAGCAACTTCGTCCACTTTTTCATCTGCAATATTCCAACTCTCTGACTTTGGTTTTGATGTTGTCACGGCATGCGCAACCCATCCATTTGGATAATATTCCTTATTCCATGCAACTATCTCTACATCGAGACCTGTTTCTTCTTTGACCTCTCTAATTAGTGCAGCTTCGGGGGATTCACCAACTTTCAAATGGCCTCCAGGAATTTCCCAACCCCGTTCTGGATGTCGAACAAAAACAACGTGACCTCCAGATTTGATAGTCTTAGATAATTCTAAGCTGGATGTAATCCATGCAAGCACAAATTTAGGCATCAATTTAGTTCAACCCTTGTCTTGCCGTATTGAGATACTCTTCTGCCCATTCTTCCCCTTGGGCCACTAGTCTTCGGGCGACAAAGAATGCTTCCGAGTAGTCATTTTGACTCAACAGGCGAAGTAATCTCTGTTCATCTTTATTCATGCTAGAAACTTCCGTATCTTCAATGAGTTCGGGTGTTTCTGACATAGAAACTCGACTTGCCAGTGCCACCATCTGGGATAGAAAGTCCTCTCTTTTCGACATGGGTGGTTTACTCCATCTTTGCTTATCATTACCATCCATTTTGCCAATTAAACGACTCATATATTCATCTCTGACATTATTATGATCACGTAAAGTCTGAACATGATCGTAGCAAATCCATGCCTCCTCAGTCTTGTTTAAACGCTCATAAAGTCGTCCCAATTCAAGCCATAATTCATGATTTTGTGGCCTATGTGCGAGTAAATTTCTCGCCAGTTCAATGAATAATTCAGTTTGCCCTGAGTCTCTGATTCGCTCGATTCGCCTGCCAAAAATAATATTGGCTCTTTGATCTCTAAAATCAAGTCGCTTACAGCGTTCAACAAATTCGTTCAACGTTCCAACTCTACCTTCAGTTGAGGATAATTGTTGCCACCAAACATCGGGGTTTAGCGGGTCTCTAGCAAAAGCAGCTTCAAGCAACTCTAGACCAACTTTTAGAAAATCGATATCCTTCAGTTGGTCAACTTGCTCAGGATCCCTGCCTAAGATTGAGAATAAATCTTCAAGTACTGAACTGAGGCCTTCTGAATCACCACGGATATGTTTAATGTTCGCTAAACAGCGCCAATTTTCTTCATCGGTAAAGTCGTACAGTATTGCTTGACGAGCACTCTGTTCGGCCCAACTCATGTTATCATCAAATCTGCTGTCATCCTGTGTTGCGAGATTAGTAAATTTGCGTGCCTGCGCCCTATATCGATTACCTAGATTTCTTCTCGGGTGCTGTAAGAGGTCCTTACTGTCCTCCATCGATAATCACCCTACTGAACCGACATAAATCCAGACTTATCTGCATCAAATGATATCGTCGCATCAAATCCAACCTTCGATGTTGTACCATCTGGGTATCTTGATGGGTCAAGAGAACTACCCTTTTGATTGGATAGAATAATCGTATCTTTGTCTGGTTGCCATCTAGTAACCATTGCCCATTCAACTCTGACCGGATCTGCAATATCAATATCCTCGTCCACAATTGTTACCATTTTCATACTTCTATGGCCTGCTAGAGCTGCCTCAATCGCCTTTATGCCGTCATCATGATGCTTTTTGCGTATTTTTACCACTGCAGCCAGCCAACCACAACCTCCCTCTGTCATGTGGACATCCAAGCACTCACATACTTTTGATACTGCGTCCTTTATGGTTGGCGATCTAGGTAATCCCATCAATGTCTTGTGCTCTGCCTCACCAGGTATTAGGGCGTGGAATATTGGATTATCTCTGTGTACCAGGCCATCAAATTCTAGCACTGGTTCTTGTCTAACGTCATCGAGCGTCCCTGTGATATCAACATATGGACCCTCATCATCGTTCTCTGCGGTAATCTTACCCCAGAACACGTATTCTGCAGATGCTGGAACCTCAAGACCATTCGGTAACTTTGTCAATCTTAACGGTTTACTGTATAATTTTTCATGCAGCGCGGCTGCGATGGTTAGTTCGTCGATATTCTCGTCAAATGACATCGCTGCGGCCAACAAAACTACGGGGTCTGGTGCATTTACTACGGCGATATCTACGGTATCGCCATTTGCCCTAGCCGTCGACATCATAGTGCGTAAGTGACGTGGTACCAAACGCACAACTGTGTGATTTTTATCGCGCAAAAATTGCCTGTGAAATGACATGTTGCGAATTCCGTCATATTGGGCGATAATTACACTAGCCGATGAGTATCTACCCCGATCCTGCGGCCAATGGTGTGGAATAGGAATTGCTTCCAAATCGACTGAATCTTGCTGATTTTGAAAACATTCAGCATCATTTGAGTCCACCAGCACTGGGACACTAGGATTTTCCATTGCCCAAGCAAGTGTATCGATATATTCCTCGGGCGTGATTCCTATGGCAGCACACAACCTTTCTCTGGTCAAGAGGTTCACCGCAGCTTTGTGTCCCGGTGTTTCCACTATATTTTCAAACACTAGAAGTGGGTGCTGACTGGCTTTGGAATACTCCCACATGCCGTGGATTAGACTAATTGGTTGAGAGATTGTTTCTGCCGCACCGAGATGGTCTCTGAAGGCCATAGCCTAGCCACTTGAATCAATGGCTTAACCTTTCATACTAAATGTAAGAACATTTCATCTAAATTGATAGAAGTAATACTAATTCAGTCACCGACTTTTATGGTATTTTAGGGTCGACATTAAATAGGGGCTTCAAGTCGGCGAAGTGCTTCAATGAGGTGTATCACATGGGTAGAGGGTTATTTGCAGGTGCAAAGATGGCTAAAGACCGACAAAAATTCCGTTGGTCCGATCGCAGATACAAGAAGCGTATGCTAAAGTCTAGAGCAAAACATGACCCTCTAGCAGGATCAACTCAAGCCAAGGGTATCGTAGTCGAAAAAGTTGGTATCGAAGCAAAACAACCTAACTCCGGCATTCGAAAAGCGGTCAAGATTTCGTTGATTAAAAATGGTAACAAGCTAACCGCCTTCGCTCCAGGTGATGGAGCAATTAACTTCATCGACGAGCACGATGAAGTGATGGTCGAAGGTATCGGTGGACGCATGGGGCGTTCTTATGGTGACATACCCGGAGTAAGATACAAAGTAATTCAAGTCAATGGTGTATCCCTTGACGAAATGGTAAGAGGCAGAAAGGAGAAGCCTGTTAGATGAGGTGTTTTTATGTCTGAGGCTGAAATGGAACAGGAAACTACCCACCAAGAAGAGACCAAGCCTATCGCAGGTATTGGAACACTGGTTTTCGGTAAGTGGGATGCGTCTGAAGTAACCTGCAAAGACCCCGGTCTAGCACCATACATCAATCTCACAACCGTTGGTGTCCCACATACCGGTGGCCGACACGCGAATGCATGGTTTGGAAAATCAAAGTTATCTGTAGTCGAGAGATACATCAACAAATTGATGAGAACTGGTCCATATACTGGAAAAAAGCAGGGTGCAATGAAAGCCTTTGAAACTGCCCTAGACAGTATCGCTGAAAAATCAGGTGAAAACCCGCTTCAAACATTCGTTGACGCCATATGTAACGGTGCCCCGATGGAAGAAATTACTCGAATAAAATTTGGTGCGGTCTCACAACCAAAAGCCGTTGACTCATCGCCATCAAGAAGACTTGATGTAGCCTTGAGAAACCTAGCTAAAGGTGCACAACAAGGAACTCACAAATCAAAGAGAACGTTGACAAGTTGTATAATCAATGAATTGACTAAAGCATCAAGTGGCGATGTAACCTCATTTGCAGTTTCTAAGAAAGAAGAGCTTGAAAGAATCGCAGCCTCAGCAAGATAATCTCATCTTTGGCGCATAATTGCCTAGATTTAAGTAGTTTAGAAATAACATATCCATATGAATTTGTATTTTGCCTATGGCTCGAATCTAGACTTCGATGACTGGTCAGATTGGTGCTCCAAGAGAAATGCCGATCCAAGCTGCTTAGTAGAATACAAGCGAGCGTATTTGCCTGGATTTAGTATCAATTACAGTCACTATTCGACAACAAGAGAGGCTGGCGCAGCAAACATTTTACCAAACAAACACGGACTAAATGGCACATATGGAGTCCTTTTCGAAGTAGACACTGACTGCCTAAAATTGCTTGATAAGAAAGAAGGTCACCCAAATCATTACCGCAGAAAGAATGTTGAGGCCATTACTGATTGTGGAGAAAAAGTTGAAGCTATTACTTACATTTCGAGTAAGTATGATGGAAATTCGCATTTTCCGCCATCGATAATGTATCACAACTTGATTGTCAATGGTTTATCAAAAAGACAATTGCCAACGTTTGATATTGAATTTTCTCTAAAAGGTAATGCAAATAATAACATTGGTTTTATTGTTGCTTATGGTACTTTGAAAAGAGGTCATGAGAGAGAACATTTCATGCCCGGTGATTTTGTTTGTGATGGAAAAATGAAAGGGGATTTGTATGACTTAGGACCATATCCAGGATTGGTTGATGGGAATGGTCAAGTAGTGTGTGAAGTTTATCTTAGTACAAATTTAGTTGATGATGTTCGTTCACTCGACCAAATCGAGGGGACTAACCTAAATCCCCCACTGTATCAAAGAAAACTAGTCCCGGTAGAATGCGCTGATGGTAACTTAAGATTTGGTATTTGTTACTTCTACAACGGCGATTTACAAGGTCACTCGAAGATTATCGATGGAAATTGGACTTAATTGAGAAAGTGACATCGTCGACATTACATGCGAGTTGCTTAAGAACCCCTTTTTAGTGGGTGATGTCATCGAGAAGTGGTGAACACATGGGCCGAAAAGAAGACAATATCAAGAAAGCAACAGAAGTAATGCACGTATTACCACAGATTCGTAATCTATGTATTGCTGCACACATTGACCATGGCAAGACAACATTATCCGATAATCTGATTGCTGGGGCAGGTATGATGTCCAGTGATTTGGCCGGTGCTGCACGTGTTCTTGATTTTGACGAACAAGAATCAGCACGTGGAATTACCATCAACGCAGCATCAGCATCCATGGTTCACCAAGTAGAGGGAACTGACTATCTCATTAATCTAATCGATACCCCAGGTCACGTTGACTTTGGTGGTGACGTTACAAGAGCAATGCGTGCTGTAGACGGCTGTTTCATTCTCGCTTGTGCTGTTGAAGGTCCTATGCCACAAACTGAAACTGTAGTTAGGCAAGCATTGAAAGAGAAAGTTAAGCCGGTTTTGTTTATCAACAAAGTTGACCGACTAATCAACGAACTTCAAGTTACTCCAGAGGACATGATGGAGAGATTCAAAGGAACTATTACCAAAGTAAACAAATTGATTAAACAATTTGCTCCAGCTGAATTCAAAAAGAGTTGGCAAGTAAGTGTCGGAGATGGAACTGTTGCATTCGGATCAGCTTATCATAACTGGGGTATTACCGTCCCATACATGCAAAAATCAGGAATTTCATTTAAAGATATTTTCGAATATTGTAACAATGAACAACAGAAAGAACTAGCACAGAAGGCACCAGTGCACGAGGTTTTGCTAGACATGTCCGTTACCAAACTACCAAGTCCTGTAGAGGCTCAACCATATCGTATTCCAAACATATGGACCGGCGACCTAGAATCAGAGATTGGAAAATCGATGATTGGTTGCGATCCAGAGGCAGAATTAGCTATGATGATAACCAAGATTTGGATGGATCCACATGCTGGCGAAGTTGCGGTAGGAAGAATCTATTCAGGCGCAGTTAGTCAAGGCGAATCGGTATTCGCTATCGGTGCTGCTAAACCTGAGCGTGTTCAACAAGTAAGTATGATGGTTGGAGGCGACCGAATCACTGTTCCTAAGGTCGTTGCTGGTAATATTGCAGCACTGACTGGAATTCGCTCCGCTGCCGCTGGTGTTACGTTATCTAAAGACAAAGATTTCACACCGTTTGAAGCAATTAGACACTACTCTGAACCTGTAGTCACTGTGGCAGTTGAGCCAAAAAGCATGAAGGATTTGCCTAAATTTATTGATGCATTAAGAGCATTAGCAAAATCCGACGCATCCCTTCAAGTAACTACTAACCAAGAAACTGGTGAGGCTCTACTAGCTGGAATGGGTGAACTACATTTAGAAATCACAGTTTATCGTATCGAAGAAGAACAGAATATCAAGGTAAAAGTTAGTCCACCAATTGTGGTTTATCGAGAAGGTATCGAGGGTAATAACCACGGAAGACCGTTTGAAGGTAAATCACCAAACAGGCACAATAGATTTTACTTTGAAGTAGAACAACTTCCAGTTGAAGTAATTGAAGCATTGAAATCAGGTGAACTTGGTGATGGCCCGGTCAGATCGAAAGATGCTAAGGAAGTTGGAAATAAATTCGGCGAACATGGAATGGACAAAGATTTGATGAGAAAAATTTACGCAATCAAGGGGACTAATGTTTTGGTAAACGATACCAAAGGTATTCAAAATCTTCACGAAACTCGTGAGTTAATCATCGAAGCGTTCAACGAAGTTTGTGTCAAAGGCCCAATCGCTGACGAGCCAGTTCAAGGAATGTTCGTCAGACTTGTTGATGCGAAACTTCACGAAGACGCTATCCACAGAGGCCCAGCACAGACAATCCCTGCAGTAAGGAATGGTATCAAAGGTGCAATGATAAGAGCACGAACGATAATTATGGAACCAATGCAAAAAGCATTCGTTTCAGTTCCAAACGATTGGCTTGGGCAAGTCACGAGAGAAGTTACCAACCGAAGAGGTATTATCGAAGATATGCCCTCTGACGGCGACGTCACTACCGTTGTTGGAATTATTCCAATTGCTGAAACCTTTGGTTTCTCTAACGACATTAGAGCTGCATCTCAGGGAAGAGCCGTTTGGAATACTGAGAATCTTGGGTTTGAACCACTACCACCGCAACTATTCGAGAAGGTAGTTGGTGAGATTCGAATGCGAAAAGGACTCAAGCCAGAGCCAAACCCAGAATCATACTACTCTGATTGAGCGACATGAAAGCCAAAGTTACTGGCTTGCATACGTCTAATGGCGGAGTACCGAAATTACCGGTAGAGATACTCACTATAACTACAGATGGTTGCCTTGGTGACAAACAAAATGACCTGCGATACCACGGAGGTACAACAAAAGCAGTGTGTATATTTCAAGAGGAAATTATCGCCCAATTAAATCAGCAAGGCCATCCAATATCGGCTGGGACTACCGGGGAAAATATCCTTGTACAAGGCATTGAAATAGGAGAAATTAAGCCTGGTTCAGTAGTTAGATTTCCTAATGTTGAATTAGTTATCACTCAAGATGCACCGCCTTGTAAAACCATCAAAGAATCATTTATTGATGGAAACTTTAGTGTCATTTCACATAAGAAATTTCCAAACCTCACCCGATGGTACGCCTGCGTAACTAAAGAAGGCCAAGTTGAATTGAATGATTCTGTTGAAATAATCAACTAATTCTATTGAGTTGATAATCCGTCAATTCCCTCAAGGCTAACAGTGCCGGACTATCAGGCAACCTGTCAAGACAAGCGTGGGCAGTTTTATGATACATTTCGGCTTTCTCTCGGGCATAATCAACAGAGCCGATGGCACGAAGCGCCGCTAATCCCAAATCGATTTCGGCTTGAGTTGCAGACTCTCCTTTACCAAGAACCGCTTTCAGGTTATCTAATTCTGGTGAGTCTGGTTGTGACAACGCGTGGATTACCATGAGAGTACGTTTTCCTTGAGCCAAATCTGAGCCTGCAGGCTTTCCTAATGTTTCCGAATCTGATAAGACATCGATAAGATCGTCCATCAATTGGAAGCATAAGCCAACTGCAAGTCCCCACTCTCCCATGCACTGTATTGTGTCTTCATCCGCCCCCGACATTCTAGATCCAATCTCGGCACATGTGAGGAACATAACTGCGGTTTTACCCTCAATCATCTCAAAATAATCATCTTCAGACACGGCAATTCTATCTTCAAATTCAATATCGAGTTGCTGCCCCTCACTGACTCTTCTAACCATCCATGCCAATCTATTGACCATCGACCCAACATCCTTGTGCTCTAGACCCTTGGCGCTTACTAATCGTTCAAACGCTATTGCTAACATCGCATCACCTGCGTTTATCGCAGTCGGCAACCCGTATTCGATATGCACTGCATTCAATCCTCTTCTTGTATCATCATCATCCATTATATCATCATGCACCAGAGTAAAATTATGCACGATTTCGATTGCTGCACCAATATCCAGCAAGCCAGAATGTGAATCGCCAACCGCTCTTCCTACCAACCATGGTAGGGTAGCCCTGAGCCTTTTTCCCCCACCATCGATTAGATGCATCATCGCATTGCTCAGACGTGAGTGTTTTGATGCACACAAACTGTCCGAAATTCGTTGCTCGACTAGCGGCTTAACCTCCATGATTGAAGTTGTTAAACCAGCCCCTTTAGCATAAGTAAGCATGTGAGATACATCACCCATATCGTGGATTAAGTCATCTCTTAATTCACCCAGTTTTGCTGTATCACCAACACTCTCCCACCATTCATCGGTCATGATTCGCCCCGCTATGCACCTAAACCATGGTGCTATTTCACCATCAAAATCAATATCTCCAACAAGCATTCCCTCAAGTTCATGCATATCGACCCACTTTACTTCAGAAACCTCATTGTGATTAATAGAAAGTTCTACATCTGCTTGAATTACTAATATATGATCGATTTCTCGCTCAATCCAGTCCTCATTCATTCTAGCAGAATACATCATTTTAGTAATGAAATGAAAATCGTTTAAATCAATTTGATTAGGGTCGATTCCTAGTTCTTGATGTAATTTTCGCACTGCAGCTCTTTTTACTCCTAAAGAGTCCTTGAGTTCGGATTCCTCATTTGAACTGAGTGGATGAGAGCAACAAGAATTAGCCCAGACACCTGGAAATGTAACTTTATCATCTGCCCTTTTCTGCAGCAGCAACCTGTTGTCGCTGTTGAATAGTAAGACGCTGAATGCTCTATGTAGCATACCCGCTTGATGATGAGCTGCAACTTTTGAGGCCGAACGTAATTCTACATCGTTCTCATCGACAACGATAACAGCTTCCGACATTAGCGAAATTTGCTCGGAATCTGCCGAGTTATCAATCAGCATCTGCTTCAATTTATCATCAATTTCAACCGACGGAACATCATCTATCTGGTATCCAGCCAAGTCATCACCATACATGGCACTAGAACTCGATAAATGAAGAGTTCCCCTGTAATCAACCAATCATTGGCTGAATATTTGTGTTCCAATCGTTGGAATTCCGCAACAAGCCTCTACCAAACGCTCGGGATATTCTCCATTAATTATGAACACATCTATTCCTAATTGTGCTACTTCCGCTCCCCTAGTTGCTTTTAGACCAATCCCTCCAGTTACGTCAATATCTGCATAATGAATTCCGGTAAATTCAATTTTTGGTGACCAACGTCGAATTAAATCATCATCGTTTGCAACTTCCGGGGGCCTTTTTAAAATTCCATCAACCCCCCCAATGGCGAATACAAGCTTGCTAACATTAGGTATATCTTGACAGATTCTTACTACCAAATCATCACCTGATAAGATTCCAAATTCACCTTGATCACAATCTACTACGTCGCCAAATGAAATCATTACATCAGCATCTGAACTGAAGATTTCCTTGACATTGCCTGAAAAATTGCTTCCTGTATTCCTAGCCCATTTATGAGGGGGCAATGACTTTGTTGAAATATCGTGTTTATTGAAGGAATCTAAGATGATTTGGTTCAAAGTAAGCATATCATTACGTACTATGCTGACAGCCTCTTTTTGTGAATTACAATCACTTTGTGCGATAAATTCATTTGCATCCATAAGACCTTCATTTAGTCGCCAATATTTGGCCCTTAAGTGCCCATATGAACCTGCGCCATGAACAACTATTACCTTCAACCCGGATTCCATACACTGCTTTACCGCATTAACCAAATTGTCGATTATTACAAATTCAGGTGTGCACATTTTAGATTTATCTGTAATTAGTCCACCGCCGAACTTGATTACCACAACATTCCCCATCAATACTCCCAGATGTTATCGCCTCAATAGGATTGTGACTCACAAGGATTGATGAACAAGCGTCTACACAGCATCGCTATGGCCGAGGGACCTTTGGTGGACGAATTCATGCGTCATCTACAAGCAAGTTTGGATGAGGCCATGGATATTGAAGATAAAATAGAACGCCATGAAAGGATTCTACAATTGGAAATTGCCATCCAAGAGGCTATAATCTTCAAGAATCGGTACAATGAACTTGTGAGTCATGGGATCGATCCATTAGTCTTGGTTAAACAACAAACTGGGCAAGAGGCGCCACCTCCAGCAACAAAATCTCAGGCGCTAACCTTAGGCTCATCGCCTTGTCCAAAGTGTGGTGCAGCTCAAGACACAGATCTGGACTTTTGCCCGGCATGCGGTACAATTCAAAAATAAGTCGAATTTTCTTATTCTTCTTCTTCCCATCTAGAGATTATCTCAACCATCACAGGATCATCATCTTCGATTTGGTACAAGTAATCTGGCGGCATATCTGTTGTCAAGAATACAGACTTACCCGCCCGGAAAATGGTGTTTCCGTCTGCAATTGCTCTTGTTGTGTCTACCTCAATTATAGCCGGTCTGTCTATTCTGACATGCCCAGCTTCCATCGCTTTGTTGATGGTTTTGGATAAGTGAACGTGTTGTCTATCTCCTGCAGTAATTCCTAATTCCAGAATTGTAGCCACTTGTTCAGGCTCACACGGCCAGTAAAGTGCCTCAGGTATGTCGTCTGTTGGCAGATCTAATTCAAGCTCAATTGAGTGACCGTAGGTCGCTCTAATCATTTCACCTTCGACTTGATATCTACCCTTTTCATCAGAATTGGCAATTGCTTCAAAATGCCACCCTCTTAACCAATGATAATGTCTTCTTTGGTTAGAAATTGCATCTGATAACTCTCTGGTGTTGACCCATCCGTTGATGTCCATATCAACGCCAAATTTTTCAGGCGCGTGCCGCAAAACAAGCGCTAGAATCCTACCCAGCGACTGTGCTTCACGGTCGCTCATGATGAACTTACCTTCTTCATTGCATATCATGCAGTTGCTTCCTATGAAAAATTTAGTCTCGCACCCTTTGTCCCTACATTGTCTTAGCATGTTCCAAGGCGGCGTGCCTTTGTTCTTAGTATCTGCGCAAATTTGCCACATAACACTAATCATTAACAGCATAGAGAAAATGACCGCTTCAATCAAATGCTACCTATCCGTGGGTTGTACATGGTTGATGTCGCCATAATTGGAGCCGGGCAGACAAAATACGGCAACCATCAACTCGGCATGAAAGGTATGTGGGCCGAAGCAGCAAGAAGTGCCTTTGATAGTGTAGACAAAGATTTTCATGCTAAGCAAATAGATGAGGCTTTTATTGGCAGCGTGGCTTTTGGAGGTGGACAATTAGGCAACACTGCTGCCTTATTGACTGAACATTCTGGCATGCAGGGAAAACCAGTTCGCCGAGTTGAAAATGCATGTGCATCATCTGGATTTGCTCTTCGTGATGCTTGGATGGCCATCAAAAGCGGGCAGGCCGACATCGTAATTGCAGGTGGAATTGAAAAAATGAATGATTTGACACCCGAGCGCAAACGGTTTTGGCTTGGGGTATCGGGGGATACCGAATGGGAACGCTTAGCAGGACTGACATTCCCAGGTACATATGCACTCATGGCAAGGCGATACTTTCACGAATTTGATTCAACACATGATGACTTAGTCCACATAAGTGTAAAAAATCATCATCATGGCTTGGACAACAAAGATGCTCACATACGAAAAGCAGTAAGTTTTGACAAAGCAAAGAGTGGTTTCATGGTTGCAGATCCACTAACTCTGTATGATTGCTGTCCAACCTCTGATGGAGCCTCATGTGTAATTCTAGCCGCCGATAATGTAGTAAGACAATTCACTGACGACCCGGTGTGGATTAATTCTTCTGCTGCGGCATCAGACTATTTAGCACTGCATGACAGGCCATCAATAACCCAATTGCAGGCAACACAAATAGCTGCCAAAAAGGCATATGCGATGGCTGGCATCGAAGCAGATGATATTGACTTAGCCGAGGTTCATGACTGCTTCACAATCGCTGAATTATTGGCTACAGAAGATCTAGGATTTGCTAATCGTGGAGAGGGGGGCCTTTACGCTAGACAAGGTAGAGGCATAAGAAATGAAGGCGCTGTTTGCATCAATCCAAGCGGTGGGCTCAAATCAAAAGGACATCCGCTAGGGGCAACTGGAACAGGACAAACCGTTGAAATATTCAAACAACTACGTGGTGAAGTAGAATCTATTCGTCAAGTCAGGGATGCTGAGATTGGATTGAGCCACAACGTTGGAGGTTCAGGGGCAACATGTGCAGTACATATCTATGGCAGGGACAAGAAATGAACGGAATTAGAAAGTGGCAAGGATATCTGATTCAATCCGATGGAGATTCGCATTGGATTTCGTCTCCTTGGAAGTTGAATAATCTGTGTGTATTTGGATTCGATAGCGACTATACAACTTTGGCAATCTCGCTCTTAAGGTATCTTTCTATAGAAAATTCAACTTTATCATTATCCAGTATCGATGAGGTAATTGATGAGCAAGCATTGCAAGCATCGGTGGATTTGTGTCTTGAGCCAAGTGGTTATCAAATCAAATGTAATAATGATGCGTCACTACATATTTTCTTGTCTAACCAAGGTAACTTTACTCAGCCAGACGAAGCAATGGAACAGATTGATCAAGAACTTTACGAAACAATAACCGTTGCATGGCAAGATGAATCCAACATTATGAACACTTCACAGGGAGCTTATGTATCTGGTCAACAATATGATGGAACGCTTGAGTCTAGACTTTCGTTAGTGGCTCAAAACCACCACGGCATGATTTGGCCACCAAGGCAAATGGATTCAAAAGGGGAAAATATCGGTGAATCATTAATCAAAATAGAACCTTATGGTTCGGTGACTTCCTGGACAAGATTGAGCGCTGCTGGCGCACCGTCAGAATTTGCGATAAGAGCCCCAATTCTGGGAGGAATTTCTACAGTAATGGTGCGAACTAATGATGGTCCAAATGGTGTTTTTTTACTGGTAGATGATCAAAATATTTCACCACAAATCGGAGACTCCGTTGAAATAGTAGTGAGAAGGTTATACGCTCAAGAAGGAATCACTCGCTATGGAGCAAAAGCCATGATAATAAATCGCTCATAACCGGCAAAGCATTCATAGAAAAAACCGGTTTTGGGGATAATATGGCGGGATTTGGCGGGCTTCGCAAAGGTCGGCGCGAAGCATCAGATAATTTATCATACACTGAAGGCGGAGATTGCCCCAGATGCGGTGGGGAAGCGCAGAACTCTACAATGGCGGGTTACTTAGTGTGTGTTTCTTGCTCGCACGAATGGGCTGACCCAGATTATGTAGAGGAGCAAACTGCTAATGAGATTCCAACATATCACCGAGACGCAGAATTAATTGAACAATTCAAGAAAGATGTCGCATCTGGGAGTTTAGCAAATGTATTGGGTGTGAACAAGAATCTATCTGAACAACAAGAGGCTTCACTCGCACGTCTTGAAGATAAGTGGATGAGTGGAATGCAGGGTAGATTCAACACCGCTACTGAAGAAAGAAAACCATTGATGATTATGTTTGATGATGAAGATAACATTGTGTCAACTGAAGTGGCTGCACTAACAATAGTCTCAAACGGATTTGATGGTGGCGAAGAAATACGGCTTGAGTATCCAGGGATAGGAACTGAATTTTACTCATACAATGTTAATGACGGAATGGGTTGGCGAAGAGGTACTAATGCTGAAGAAACCGCAAGGTCAATAGCTAATGTGATCAACAATAAATCAAATCTTGTCTTTGCCAACGTCGATGGTTCGAGAATTTCATTCGAACTAAGAAATGAAGAATTACGGCCAGAATCACTAGTGCTATTTGTTGATGACCCGGGTGGAACCGACATTATTGCCGAAAAGAATGGCGTTATCCTAGATGCCAGAAACGCCTCTGATTTTGAAGACTATCGCCGGGTTGTAGAAATGGTTTTGGAGGATGGAATAATTTCACCTAGTGAAGACCAATTATTATGGTCACTAAGACAGGAATTAGGAATCGATGATGCTTATCATATCCAAATGGTTGTAAGTATGTATGGCGATCAAACTCTGAAAGAGTGTACAACATGCTCGGGTATGGCTGAATTGTATGTAGAATATGGTACATGGTATTGTCATTCCTGCGAGGAATGGTGTTAATTCAATATATTTCGCTCATGCCTCCTTTCTATAGATTATTTTCCTTACAGATAATCATAGTTTACCGACCAAAAAGTATAGGGATTATTCATAAGGTATGTCGCAATGGCTAAGATAGGCGAGTCACATGGCTGGAGATGTATTGTATATTGGAATTGATTTAGGAACTTTTCGCTCGGTAATGGTTTCTTCTGATAGTCACGAAGAAGAAGAATTAACGGTAATTGGTACACCAAAAGACCCCATTGCCAAAAATTTCCTAAAAAGAGATGTTTTATTCGGTGAAGAAGCACTGAAGAACAGGCTAGCACTTAATCTATTTAGACCGTTAGAACATGGTGTAATCAAGGACACTAGCGAAGACAGAGACTTCATTGCACATTTCATTACCCACTTAATTTCACTCTCCGATCCTGAAGAATACGACAGAGTAGTTGCCGTAATCGGTGCTCCTGCAGAAGCAAGTTACGTTGACAAAACTGCGATTTTCGATGCTGCTGCAGGTACCGTGAATGCTGCCATGATTATCTCAGAGCCATTCGCTGTAGCATACGCATTGGACATGATTGAACATACACTGGTTATCGATATCGGTGCAGGAACTACTGACCTTTGTCGAGTTTACGGAACCATTCCAAGTCCTGATGATCAAATGCATACTGAATATGCTGGCGACTGGGTTGATAGAAAAATTATCGAAGAAGTCCAATCAAAATACAGTGGTGCGCAGATCACCAAAGATATGGCTAGAAGATGGAAAGAGCAGCATTCCTTTGTCGGCACATCGACACCAGATTCTCCTGTAATGGTTGATTTCTCAATTGAAGGAAAAGCGATGACTCTAGATATTACTGACTGTATCCAAAAGGCCTGCGAATCAATCGTAGATCCAATCGTTGAAAATGTCAAGAAACTAATCGCTAGCTCCAATCCTGAATACCACGACCAGTTCCGCAGAAACATGATTCTTGCCGGTGGCGGTTCGGGCATCAATGGCCTAGGTGCAATGATTGAGCGAAGACTTAGCGATTTGGGTGACGTGAATGTTCATGTTGTGGATGATCCAGTAAGACTGGGTGCTATGGGTGGTCTGAGACTGGCTATGGAAGTTCCAGAAGAAATGTGGAAGAA
>CAYPPO010000036.1:1384-19329 GCA_964412625.1 uncultured Candidatus Poseidoniales archaeon | reverse complement strand
CGATCAAAAGCAGGCTAGATGTTCTCTTCATATTCGATTTAAACATATTTCTCAAACCGCTGTCTCTTGATTGAGTATATAAAAGAGTGTTAAGATTTATAATACATCTATGCGTTTTTGCTACTTTTGTCCCGTCTGCACCTTCCATAATCTGCTGTAGATTCCATCATCGGTTACCAACTCATCATGACTTCCCTCTTCGACAATAGCACCAGCATCCATAACCAGAATTGTGTCACAATTTCTTATGGTTGATAATCTATGGGCAATAATTACTGTAGTTCTGTCTCTAGAGACATAATCAATCGATCGTTGCAACGAGGCTTCTGTTTCATTATCAACAGCCGAGGTGGCCTCGTCTAGGATTAACAAAGGGGCGTTTTTTAGTATCGCCCTAGCGATAGCTAATCGCTGCCTTTGTCCTCCTGATAATCTATGGCCCCCCTCACCAACCATAGTTTCCCATTGGTTTGGTAGGCTATTAACAAATTCAGTCACCTCAGCGATTCGTGCTGCTTCCAAAACCTGCGAATCATCGGCTTCAGGGTTACCATACCTTATATTCTCTAGAATCGAGGTCGGAAACAATGTAATGTGCTGCTCGACCAAAGCGATTGACGAACGTAAATGCTTCAAAGACCACTTATCAATCCCCTCCCCCGCCCAAGTAATTTTACCCGAGCTGGGTTGGGCGAATCTAAGCAACAAGCGTGTGAGGGTTGTTTTCCCCGCGCCAGTTGAACCGACAATTCCTGTTGCTTTTCCTGCTTGAAGGGTTAATGAGAGGTTAGTAAAGGTATTATCTCTGCCAGTATAGGAAAAGTCTACTTGTTCAAAACGGATGTCACTATTCTCTATGGCTTTCCTTTCAGGATTGAAGTCACCTTCAGATATTTCTATTTCAGAGGTCAAAACATCTAGAACTCTAGTCGAAGATGCCATTGCCCTTTGATACAAATCAAACGTTTCACCGAGTCGAGTCAACGGCCAGAGCAGCCTTTGAGTCATGAAAACAAGTACAGAATAGGCACCAATCGCCAACTCTCCTTCCAAGGTAAACCATCCACCAAGCAGTAGCGTGGCTGTAAAGCCACAGAGTATTGCCATGCGTATCAATGGAGTAAATGCCGCAGATAAGCGAATAGCTTTCCTATTCGCATCACGGTAATCATCACTCAGCTCGCGTACTCTGGCAACCTCTATTGCTTCAGCAGTAAATGACTGTATGGTCGACATTCCGGACAAATCATTCTCTAGTAGCGCATTCATTTTACCTGCGGCATTTCTCACATCAGCATATTTTGGTTCAAGGCTTCGCTGATATTTGAAGGACCCCCAGACAATTATTGGTATGGGGATGATGGCCAACATAGCAACTTCCCATGAAATGAAAATAAACACTGCACCTACAACTAAGACGGTTGTCGACACCTGCAACAAATCATTCGCACCTTTATCTAGAAAACGTTCTAATTGGTTAATATCATCATTTAATATTGCTAAAATATCTCCTTTCTGCCGTTCATCAAACCAACCCATACCTTGCTTTTGCACATGATTGAATGTGTCTAATCGTAGCTCGTGTTGAACAGTTTGTGCCAAATTGCGCCACAATACGCCATAAAAGTATTCAAATAAAGATTCTAGACCCCAGATTAAAAATGTCAAAATAGATAACAGAATCAGTTGAGTCCAAGGATCTGAATAACCCAATCCAGCAAGATATGAATTTTCTCTAAGCACCACGACATCTACCGCAAGACCAATCAGTAACGGTGGCGCCAAATCCCAAATTTTGTTGGTAACAGAACATATTGACGCAAGACGAATAGTTTTCCTATGGTCTTTCATGTGAGACAAGAGCCTTCTGAAAGGACCAACTTCGCCCATGACGAGTCCAAACGGTTTTCATTGATAACTGTACGATTCACCGCTTAGTTGAGAATACTTCCGTAACTAATATGCGGTGTAAGCATGACCGATAGGCGATTGGAATGAGGCGGGATGATGAGACTATACTTTCCTACGTCACCAAAAATGTCGGTAAAACCCGGCATATTACGTTGATTGACCCTGCCAAGCAGCCACCAGAAGTCGCTGCAGAGAGGGCATTAACAGCAATTGAATCTGGGTCCGAAATGATATTTATTGGGGGCTCAACAGATACTCCCGATGAAATAGTTCACGCCACTTGCGTAGCTATTCAAGAATCATTGGAATTACGTATTTTTGCTGCCAGTCAATCTCCCAGCAGTGACGAAGAAAAATGGCGAGTTCCCGTAGTATTATTCCCAGGTGGCTCACATGCACTATCTCCTGCTGCAGATGCAATTACTTTCATGATGCTAATGAATTCGAGAGAACGTCAATTTTTGATTGGTGAGCAATTGAAAGGGGCGCCCTTTATTGACAAATTTGGGGTTGATGCCTTGCCTACAGGCTACGTTGTCTGTCACCCAGGGGGTAAAGTTGGTGAAGTGGGGCAGGCGGATTTAGTAATGCCACATGACGTTGGTTTAGTAAAATCATATTCTTTGACAGCAGCGATGTATGGCTTCAAAATCCTATACTTAGAAGCTGGTAGTGGGGCGCAAAATCAGGTTGCTGAGGAATTGATTAAAAGCGCTAAAACTACTGAAGGATTGACCTTAATTGTCGGTGGCGGAATACGCACGCCCGAACAGGCAAAAATGGCTGCCGATGCAGGTGCAGATTGGGTTGTAACGGGGACTTTAACAGAGGATGCAGATGACTTGAAAGATTTAGCATACAAAATTTCAGCAATAACATTTTATCTCTCAAATTAGGTTAGCAACGGACAAAATTTAGTCTAATAGGGTCTGCAAATCCCCATTAGTCTTCATCTTCAAAAATTACCGGATCTCCACTACCACCCGGTGCCGCAGGTCGATCGGTATCCACATCCATGCCTGGTTCGATAACGGTCTCTTCGACATCTAAGTTTACCCGACCACCATCAGCTAAATTCGCCATATCGTCCACGTCAGGGGTTGACAATTTTCTTTCAACGTCAGGAGAATTAGCATACATTTCGCGCTTCATTTCACGCTCATCATGACCTCTTACCAAGGAGAGCGAATCGGCAAATACCCTGCCTACCACTTCTCTTGTGCGCTCTCCGCGACGCACGGAATCCAACTCGTTAGACATGGTTTCCCGAATACCCTCTAACTCTCTTAACTCAGCAGTCCTATCTTGAAGCGCAGATTCTAAATCACTCATAGTTAGTGACATCTGTTGGAGTCGTTCATCCCTTTCGAAAACATCACTATGGAGGCGTCGCTCCCTTCTTCTTAACGATTCATATTCGCGGTTACGTTCCAACAATCTTCGCTTCAATTCTTCAATTTGCTCAACTAGATAATCATGTTCAGCAGAAACCGAACGCGGGCCCTGCATTACCCGTTCTAACTGTTCTTCTAATTCTGTTAGTCGATTGTCACGAGCATCTAATAGTCCTCGTAATCTATCTGCGATATCTCTAAGTCTTTGTCGTTCTTCTTCCAAAGCCTTGTTTGCCGATAATTCCACCTCGTATTTCTTAGTCATATTATCTACTTGGGATTTTAAACTTCTAACTTCATCAGCAGTAACCGAGGTTAGCCCAGCATCTGCAGCTCTTTCCAAAGCTTCCACCATTTGCGCAACCCTGCCCTCCATTTCACCGATAACCTCATCTTGCTCAGAGGTTAACGTTTTCAAAGCCTCTACTTCTTCTTCGAGCCGCATTCTCTCTTCACTTGACAACGAGGATTGTTGTGCAGCCAAATCCTGTCTGGCATCAGATAGCAATCGTTCTAGATGAACCATTTGACTTCGTCGCTCCTCAAGTTCTGTTTCCAAATCACCCATCCGGGCAATTTCAGGGGCAACCATATCCTCTCTTTCAGCCAAGTCAAGCTCCAATACTCGTAATCTTTGCTTTACAGAAATCATTTCATCGTTTCTTTTAGCCAGCTCATCCCAAGCGATTAGCACTTCTTCAACTAACTGCTCTACCGGATAGCCTTGCAACATTCCTTCCAATGCCGCTCGCTCCTCAGATGAACTATCACCAACACGTTTTATTCCGCTGGGCGACGAGGAGCCGACTGTCATACGATGGCTATCGGCAATCAACCACTCTTGAACTTTCCCAATAATTTTGGGTCAAAAAGGGCTTATTATCGACCTAATTGAAAAAACCACAACTAGGTTTAGTTAATGGCTGTGTACATATCATCCGGCATTTCACCAGCAAGTTTCAAAGCTCCGTTGGCGACGCTGTTGATAGCATCTTCAACACACCAAACATTAACATCTCCAATGTCAGCAATTTCTTCAGCCATTCTTGCAGCAACTCCGTCGATAAGTGAACCGCCGCCAGACAGGATGATGTTATTCCTTAGCACCGGTTGATACTCGGGGTCGGCAGTAGCGACAATTTTCTTTATTGCGTTGGCAATTAGTGGAATTATTGATTCACATGCTTCAACAATCAAGTCGCCAATATCAACGACTTGCTTTTTTCCTTCAACAGATAACTCCACCATTACTTCTCTAACATCCTTTCCAACGTATGATGAAGCCTCTTTCCAGCGCCTGACCATGTCTTTTGTTACTTGGGCTCCGGTATACTTTTTCTTAACTAACTCCATCAATTCTAAATCCAACCAATCTCCAGCTTCCTGGATAGTGAGTTGATCTTCATCTGAAGGGAATGTGCCATGAATCCGAGCAATGTCAGTAGTTCCAGCACCGATATCAACAACAATTGATCCAGCAATTTCTTCGATACCATAAGCGGTAGCAAAAGGTTCTGTCACAACCATGATTGCGTTTACTTGTCCTCGCAATGTTGCGACTAAATTTGATTTGTCAGTAAATGAAACGTGGCTTGGGGAGCATATAACTCCGAATACTTCGTCGTACTCTTCTGGGTCTACAGTTTCTAGGAGGTGTGAAACAAACGCCTTAGCAGCGGCGAGATTTGCTTCATCGTCTTGGGCGACTCCAGCAGCCATTGGTCGGTATAGATTGCATGCCAGCTTATTCTTTAACGCATCATTACCAAATAACACATCTCTTCCGAGAAAGTTTCTTGCTACGGGGTCTTTTGGTCTTCCTACAATAGTCTCAATTGTGTGGCTTGCACCAGCACTTGAAGAGATAGTAGATTGGTATGTTCCTAGGTCAATTCCAACATAAAGGCGGTCACTCATATTATTCACCATCCCCTTGGGGATAACTGACCCAAAACGACATTGAACTTCAAGGTTGACCTTGTCATAACTAACTAAAATACCCCAGCAATAAGTAAAAAAACCGACTCAGTCATTCGTTTTCTTTAAAATTTAAGGAATTTGAGGATAAAAACGGGTCGTTGTTGTCAAACCGCTTATTTTCTCTAGTCATGGACCACAATTTACCCAATAGAACCGCCACGGAAAAAATCGTGATAACCCCCCACCCAAGCGCGCGAGAAAAATTTGCCGTTCCAGAGTTAGTGTAGTCTGGAGCAGATTCATAATTGGTGTTACTAGGAGTAAAGAAATAAATCTGAGAATCTAGATACACAATTTCATTGTTAGCCTCAGGTGATGAATTTAGACTTTGAGCGAAGAACTGTACATGCATACCATAACCAGTAACATCGAAAATCGGCAAATCAGAATTTATGTCCCAGGTACACTGATGAACACCGTCAATTACCACTACTTCTTGACCGGTACAAGTGGCAATTGGAAAGAAAGAATTGTTATTACTTTGATTTATCATTATTCGCGACCCGGTAAGATATGGGTCAAAATCAGGGTCATTGACCATCCAATTAATCTCAATTATAGAATCCCACATATCTTCATTGAGCCCATTAATGGGGCCTTCAACCAAGGAAATAACAGAATCAATAGGCCTGCAGCCCAGATAATCAACAGGATATCTGACATCGATGATTTCTGTTACACACATATCAATATTATCGCCAACCCCATCACCATCACCATCATCTATACACCCATCTAAATCGTCGTCAAATCCTTCAGAGGAGATAATTGGACAATTATCATACTCATCGATAACGCCATCATTATCTTGATCATCAGGACAGCCATCCATATCCAAATCAAAGGATTGAGCATGCTGATTTGGACATACATCCACGGCATTTGGCAAACCGTCTCCATCGGAATCTTCCCAATTTATCGAGTCTCTAATGACCCCCTTCGCTGCAAGAGCAAACCCTACACTATTACCGTCAATCCCTACGGTTCCGGGGCTATTGCCGGGCGAGATATAGTTAGCGTGCACGGTAACATCTAACCATTCAACCTCTACCAAATCCGCTAATGAGATTTTAATGGCAACACTGGTTTCATTGGACTGTTCTAATTCCAATACGTTAACATTCTGATTATCAAAAAATGATGAGTATCCATCCGGGTCGAAGACGTCACCTGCCGTTTGGTAACCATTTGACATATTCACCGTCAACCGCAAATCATCAACGAGAAACGGTTCTGGCTTTGCAGGGAATGATAATACAATTTCAAAATCCTCATTTTGGTTGGGAACCAAACGCTTTGTCCAATTTTCCCCAGTTTTCAAGAACGGCCCAACCGCGCCCTGACCGTTCCATGGCGCATCTATGATATCGTTTGATGCACTGGATTGAATTCTTTGAGTTAACCACTCGACCTTGTCAAATGTAGACCGATAACTGTCATGAACCCAAATATTCGCCGTTGGGGTAAGATTTTCTTGACCCAGTGACTGTTCTAGATTATCAAAATCAATCAATTCTTCAAGTGAAAGAACACCCCACCCAGAATCAATATTTCTTACAAAGTAGCTATTCTCATTAATGATATCCTTAGTTGCTATAGCCATTAATGACCTTAACAACGATCCAGAAGGAGTAAAACCTTCACCTAAACTAATACTTTGATTTGGAAGCGCTGACCATGAAGGCTTTATTTCAGATAGATTGTATTCATTTACTGGTTCATTAGCGGTAATAATCCACCCTTGTTCAACCATTTGTTGAATGACTCCAGCGAATGAGGCAGCAATCGGGGTGGCCATACTTGTACCACTCGATGATCTCAGATCATCGTTCATCGAGTCTGGTATTCCGTCTGCTTTCGCTGACGATATTGAAACACCAGGAGCGAGAGCAAAAATACCATATGTTCCTAATTCGGTAGGCCCAGTAGAAGAAAACTCCCAAATTTCTGGATTTGATGCCTTTGTTGATGCTCCGATGGCAACAACATTACGCCCGTTGGATGGCTCTAACAATTGTCCGCCCGTGTTGCCCGGCGCAACAAAAGAGAGCGACCACGGATATTCCATCGCCCACAAATCAAAATCAGCAGTTCTGTCCGTGTAAGCGGTAGTATCATCACCCCAAGAATTGGAGTGGATTACACCTCCGGAAAGGGAATGTTCAAGCAACAATTCAGTGACGTTTTCAGGAGGAATCCAACCATCTGCCGACACTATATCTTGGAACACTAATTGCGCACCATAAGCCATCGTTGTACCGTTTTGCGGGACTTCTTCGTTGAGGTAATTATAGATGTCATGACATACAAGTGAACCGGCGACATGAGTTCCGTGTCGATAATCCATTTCGCCAGGATTATCACCTGCATTGAGGCTCACATTGTTTAGCAATACCTTACGGTGATAAACCCCAATCTCTCCAACAGATGAACTATCATTCCGAAAACATGAGTGGTCAATATCTAGGCCACTATCAGCGACACCAAGCACGACTCCGTTACCGTTTAGCCCAAATTCCCAATGGCTTTGTGTTTGGAAATCCCCATCTGACATATAGGCAGAAGCAGCTAGGTTGCGAGCGTTAGTTGGTAGCACGGGCTCAACCCACAAAACACCGGGTATCCTCAGCAGTGAATCTAGTGAAATAGGCGCATTTACAATTGCCTTGTGCGGCATTGGACTATACTGCCAAGAATCCATGTCAGGTATATGGAGACCAAGTTCTTGTAGATCCGTCATAATTTGACTATATGCATGATTTGGCAACCGGGGTTCAAACAAAATTTTTATTGATTCAAAACCGTTTTTTGTATCTAAATTTGAGTTCCAAAAAGCCAAGTCAGACCCATGTAAGGACCATTCAGTATTAATCTCGAAGTCATCTGTCAACCAGACAAGCAATTTATCCTTATCCATTGTTCTAATAGGGTGCCCTCCAGCATCTATTACTTCTTGCCACATAGTAGAATCCCAATTTCTCCCCTGTGAAACAATGACAGATTCATACCAGATTTCAAAATCATATCCGTCATCATTTATCGGTGGTGCGGATATAGCGCTCGCAAACGGGGCCAGCGCCATAATGATGCACAGATATATGCCCCGCATGAACACCCTCAAACCATCAATATTAGTCAATCTCTCGCATGAAATCTCACTTTTTGACGCGACGGGAAGTTTAAACCAAGCATGCAAGTCGGCGTCTCGATGAAGGCATATCGAGTATCCGGAATTGCGCCATTCGGTAGCGTTAGAAACAAGTTTACACTTGACTTTCCAGCAGAATCCAAAGATGCTGCTGAGCATATGGCCTACTCAATACTAGGTTCAAGACACAAAGCCAAGCGCCGCGCTATCAAGATAGCCTCTGTTGAAGAAATTGATCCAAGGACATCAACCGAGCCAAGAATTCATCACGCATTTCGAGAAGAAATCCAATTGGCTGGTGGACTAATAGCTCCTGTTAAAGAAGAAGAATAGCCGACGACTTTTTCAAATCCACTTCCTCTCACGGGTTGAAACACATGGTTGACCGCAGTGAATTACAAAACAAAGCTAGACTCGTCGAGAGTCACCGACAGCATTTGGAAGAACTTCAGCGCCGCATGGAGCAAATCACTAATGTCATCAACGAACATCAGGTAACCGAAGAGATTCTATTGAGGCTAGCCGACATGTCAAAATCAGGCGACGCCAAAGCACACATATCAATTGGCGCTGGCGTGACGCTGAACTTTAATCACCATGAAACCGAAGAAGGCACAGCAATAGTCGACCTTGGGGCCGGTATCTATGGTGAACGTAAATGGGGCGATGTAGTGAAACTACTAACCTCCCGTAGAACAGAATTTAATGAGTTATATGAGACCTTACTAAAACAAGCCGGTGCAATAGAGCAAAAGCTTGGTACGCTAGCCCAGGAATTCAATGAGGCAGCTGAGAAATTACAATCGGCAACCAACGCAACCACACAACAAGAAGTGCCCCCAGAGCAACCACCAAGCTCAGAAACCAAACCCAAAGCTAAAACTCGTCGGCGCGGCGGGATGTTTGGTAACGAACTTACCTTAGATGATTGAGTGAAAAGTATGGGATTGTTTGATAGATTCAGGCGCCGGGTCAAGGAAGTAGCAGATGAAGTAGATACTGAAGAATTAACTGTCCCAGAAGACTCTATTGAAGCTCAAGAGATAGTGTCAAGCAAAAATCAACCCCAATCCGTAGACCAAGGCAAACCCACACAGGGGCTTGAAGAAGTTGATGATGACGAGATCAAAACTGATGAAGATGACTGGGAAATCCTCGATGATGATGAGGTTTTAGTGAATGATAATGCAGCCGACGATGATTGGGAAGAATTCGATGATGAGGAAGATTTTGTTCCTCAACAACTCACTCGCAAGGAAAAAAAGCGTTTACTAAAGGAACAGAAGCAATTGGAAAAGGCGAAAAAAGCCTACGCTAAATCAATGAAAAAACGTGGTGCAACAGAAGTCGCAAGACCGGCCGGATCGAAAGTCGATCTGTCCATGATGAGGACGACAACCGGTAGGAAACTAGTCGAGGTAGCCCAAGCACCAAAAGGCTCTGTAAAATCAGCTAGTATTGAAACGGAAACCGGCTCGACAATAGAAGTAGAACTTGGTGGGGGAGTCGTCGAGCAAGGTGGGAAATTGATCAAGTCAAGTGCTGCCCTTGATAATCTACTAGAAGAACTGGAATGGGTACTGCTGGAATCTGATATTTCGAGCGATGCAGTGACAGCAGTTATTGAAGCACTTAGGCACAATTTGATTGGCTCTAGATTACGTAAAGGCGCAGATTTATCGAAGGTAGTTGAGGCTGCTTTGAAACGGGCACTAAGAAATATTTTGCGAGCCGGATATTGGGATTTTGATGCGTCGGTAAAATCATTTATTGACGCCGAAGATACTCCTGTAGTGATTATGTTAGTTGGTGTTAATGGAACAGGAAAAACCACTACCGCGGCGAAAATTGCTAAGCGACTCCAAAACAACGGACTCTCGGTTATTGCAGCAGCCGGTGATACCTTCAGAGCCGGCGCAATTCAGCAATTAGAGGCACACTGTGACAATCTTGGAATTAGGTGCATTTCTAGTCAACGAGGTGGCGATACAGCTGCAATTGCTCGAGATGCCATAGAATCTGCACAGGCGAAAGGCATCGATGTGGTACTAGTAGACACTGCAGGGCGGATGCAAAACAAATCCAACCTTATGAATGAACTAAACAAAGTCAGAAGGGTTGCTAATCCTCACCTAACCCTGTTTGTCGGTGATTCCTTAGCTGGTAATGATGCAGTAGATCAAGCAAGGATGTTTCAAGAAATCATGAAGTTTGACGGGGCAGTTTTAACAAAATTAGATACCGATGCCAAAGGCGGCGCTGGCCTTTCAATCGCTTTTGCTACAGGACGACCAATCGTCTTTGCTGGTATTGGACAAGGTTATGATGATTTGAAACAATTCGACCCAGATTGGTTACTTAACCAATTATTCGAATAATCAATGAATTAATTTGTTGCTGCCTGTTAGAGTCTATCAATGACAGATATTTTTTCAGACGAGGATACGACAAAATTGTTTCAATTAGTCCACATGTTTCAACGCAGTGCCTTACTTCATATGGGATACATACCAGACCAAAACGGCAACAAGTACTTCGATATGGCAGAGGCTAAAGAAGCAATAGATTTACTCACCATGTTACAAAACAAGACCAAAGGTAACTTATCCGATAAAGAAACCCAACTCTTTCGTAGCGTAATTAGCGAATTACAGTTACAATTTACTCGAGCGCCGACCTTGAAACGGCAATTTGATGATGACCAAGCACAATCTGAAACTGTTAGGGAGACTTTCGCTAACCCAAGAGATGGCCCGGTAGAAGATGTTTCAAACGATAATGAGGAAGAATAACCAAAATCATCCGGTTGATTGATTTGTTAGTTCTCCTTCGGCAGGACAGATTGACATGGCATACGTCTCAAATAATTCTGATGAGGAGTCCCCAACCGTCCTCATTGTAGAATCCAATGCGATGTCTATTCAGAGGCTTACCACAATATTCAAAGTCAAGGATTTCAACATCGAAATTTGCCAAGATGGTGACAAAGCAGTTGATGAATACATTAGTCTAGATCCGGAATTAGTTGTAATCTCCTTGGACATCCCAACCTTAGATGGCCATCTTACTGCCTTAGAGATGCGCGAGCATGGCGGCGATGCTAGAATTGTCTTTGTCGCGCCAAGACGGCTAGCAACCGTCGCAGCAGACGCAAAATTCTCAGCCGGTGCGGTTGCATGGTTACAAAAACCAATCACCACTGCAGCAGTCGATGACCAATGGGACACAATTCTTGGACCAATCCCCGAAGCTCCCGGCCTCGAGGATTTGGACGAATTATATCCAATCGATCGGATTAAGCCAGAAGAAGACGATGGGCCAATACCGTTACCTGCATTACCAGGTATGCCATTGCCAGATTTACCGGAACTTGAAATTCCAACCAATCCACCTGAAATAGGCATGCCTCTTCCGGAGCTTGCCGTTCCTTTACCGCTAACCCAATCAACAGAACCAGCAAAGAAATCTCGACGTCCTAACAAATGGAATACCATACTCATTGTTGTTATTGGAATAGCAGCAGCGCAGCTACTAATCTATTGGCTCGACTCTCTCTGTATTGGATTGTGTTGAAGCAATTACTAGCGTAGCATTTTCAGTTACCGTAGTGCCCATCGGAGCCGAAACAATCTGGGTTACCTTCACCGATGAATCTGTGAGCAATGTGTTGTCACATTGAGCCAATCTCTCATTTAGCAATCTACTCTTATTCCATGAGTTGTATAACAACCAACTCGGAATTCCAAGACAAACCATAGCAATGAACCACAAAAATAAATCAAGCATAAAATCACCTGTCAAGCAGTCCTTGCCATGATAATTTAGCATATTGTTGAGCAACTTCGCCAGGATTTTCCGCCCGGTGAATGCCAGAACCGACGATTATACAATCAGAACCAGCAATAACCGCTTCATAAGGGTCGCCGTATCGCTGCCCCATTTCACCATCGCCTACAGCGATATTTACTCCCGGAGTCCAAATCATCTTTTCCTCACCGACCTTCTGCCGTAAGATTTTCAATTCATCAGGACGAGACCCATTGCCAATGAATCCCAGCACTCCATCGCTTGCAATTCCTTTAGCAACAACGTTCTGAGTATAGTCTTCAGAAAGTAAATTCCCTCGGCTAGACATTTGCGCTAGCAGCAAAACCCCTCCTTGCCGTGACACGCTTTTCCAAGCAGACTGTAGACCATCTACAATATCTGGTCCAGAGATTAAGTGAGCAGTTACTATGTCAGACCATGAGCGAATGTCATAAGCTCCACCCATTTGCGAGTGGCTGATTTTTCCGATATCGGCAAATTTACGGTCCTCAAATATTAGTAAATCATATTCTTTCGCCAATTGACAAAATTCTTGCCATCTATTCGGATTCCAATCTTCAACCAAATCAACATGAGTTTTTAGCGCCGTGATATGCGGCCCAACATCCTTAACCAGTTCAAACAGACCCGACATGGTTTTCTTATCTGCTGCTAAACAAACTAGGCTTTGCTTTGCGACTGCTAACTCCATAAATTTCCGAGCCATAGGCAGTTTAGCGTTTGACCATCGCTTGCCCCACACCTCAGCCGCCTGCATGATTGGGGCCAAGCAGTGCTATAACTCATAACTTACGGATTAATTTCGCTAGACATCAGTTTATGTAAAGCGACCACCGCCCCTCAATCATGCGTCGGGCATTACTGCTGGTAATGATGTGTCTCACACTACCTCTTTCCGGTTGTTTTTCGCCGGATAACTCGAGTGAAACAAATGTTGAACCTTCAATTTATCCAGACATATACGATAGACACGAGTTGACATGGGATTGGGACGGTTCCTATGCGATGGTTCTTGAAAGCGGACCATACGAGGCGCTAGATGTTCAAGAAGCGACAATTACCGTCGATACCACAGGGGTTTGGGGGGGCGGCCCTAACAGCGCCGACGTTCACCTCTCGTATTGGTTACCTTCGAATACGGAAGCAGGCGAGCGCGTGCCGGTAATTGCAATAGTTAGCCCCTACTTCTCCTACGGACAACCCGGTGACGAATCTAATCCGACAAACGTTGTTGGAGCAGGTCGTGGAGAATTCATTTACGATAATTTTGTTCCACATGGGTACGCTTTAGCTCAAGTAGCAGTTTTTGCTACGGAGGAGAGTACTGGTTGTTTTGATTACCGTGGCGACGGGGAAGGTCTCGGCATACATTCTGCCGTCGAATGGCTTGGCGATCAAGAATGGAGCAATGGAAATGTGGCAATTTACGGCAAATCGTATGAAGGCGCCACCGCTTGGGAAGCGGCGGCCCTTGGAAGTGAACACCTGAAGACAATTGTCCCGATTTCAGGAACTACTGCACTAGGCCCCTTACTTTACAAAAACGGTAGTGCAGAGGCTAGATCACAAGTAATGCATTCAAATTATGGTAGCAGTATTCTAGATTATGACGCTGACGACTTGGACAATATGTGTTCCGATGTTGTAGAAGGGTTCCTAGCAGGACCGACTCGCTATGGCCTAGGGGAATTCGACCCTTACATGGCAAACTACTACGATGAGAGAAGCCACATCGATAAGGCACTAGGTACTTACAATGGGAGCATTTACTGGGTTCAAGGCATGCAAGATTGGAACGTAGACCCACATCAAGTATTTGGCGGACCTCCAGGCACAAACTGGTACCAAGCATTCATTGATGCCGGTTATGATGTAGCCGGAATGCTTGGCCAGTGGGAGCATAATTATCCAGACCAATGGTCTAAGCACAACGCTCAAGATTCCGGTTATGGCGGTGAAGCAATCCATAATATGACTCGTTGGGACTGGGGACAAGACCTGTTCGAATGGATGGAGTATTACCTCAAAGGAATAGGCCCTAAACCAGCACTTCATGCCCAAATCCAGCGAAATGATGGACAGTGGCGTATTGAAGAAACATGGCCTCCAACCGATGTTCAAAGAATCCGACTTGATATGTCACAATGCCAATCATCAGGGACTTTCCTTGGGGTAGCAGGTATCGCCTTTGGTGGCGAAACATCGATCACCACGACTTGCCCACCAATGTCAGAGGAAAACGACACCCATATATCGGGCTTAGCAACATTTCATCTAACAACAGTCCCCTCCTTTGATGGCGGCCAGGTATTCATTGAAATGCAGGATTCAGTAACTGGAATAAGATTAGGTCATGCAACTATGGATGTCCGCTACCATGCTGGTGGCTATGAAGCACAAACCGTAATTCCAGGCCAAACAGTAACTATGCTAATGGAGTTCCAAGGCATTGATGCAATACTCCCCGCAGGGCATGGATTAACGTTCATTCTTGCCGAGTCCGGCGAAGATTATCTCCCACCAGCCTGCGCTCCTTCTTGCTCAATGCACGTAATCCCAAGTGTATCAACAGTAGAGATTCCTGTGATTTATCGCGATGGCAGTAATGTACTGATTACCCCTCAGGGCGACGATGCTGCGAATAATCAATAGTCAAGCAATGCTGTTTAGCCTAAGTGCTCGGACTAAATCCATTCTACTTACCAAACCGACTAAGCAATTGCCTTCAACCACGAGCAAGGACTCAACCTCAGTCAATCTCCTTCTGGCTTCAGCAACAGATAACCCAATATCCACAATCGCCGGATTTGTATGCATAACTTGTCCAACCATCCCGTTTCTTTGCGCGCCCTTTTGCAAGATACTGTCCTCTGACACAATACCCAGAATATTCCCCTCGTCTGATAGTACCGGTAGCTGACTAATACCATCTTTTACCATCCGATCAATGGCAACTTGAATTGTATCTTCAAACCTCAATGCCGCAACATCTACTGTCATTATATCTTGAACAGTGTGCAATAATTCAGGATTCTCATATCGGGATAAAGCCTCAACTAATTTACGTAGAGTTGAGACTCTTGGATCGACAGATTCGTTCTCAATTTTAGCGATAATGGATTGGGCAACCCCACTCATTTCCGATAGTCTGCTTTGAGTTATGCCAAGCCCTTTTCGCCATCTTCTGATGTGGCTTCCTGTGGGAACTTCCATCACTTGAACCTCGATACTATTTCACTGAAGGACATACTTAATTCAACAATCTCAGCCTTAAAATCCCGACCCATCATTTCCGGCATTTCTATTTGCCGCCCATCCTCTAGTATTTCTTTTACCGTTGCTAATACCATACTACCACTCATCATCCAGAGCTGGATGAATTGCCTCATTTGCGGGTTGTTCTCAATACTCATCACACTGTCATCCATGTATATACCAAATTTAGACAGAGCATAGATGTTGCCCCGCTGAGTCAAAGACCTAAATTGGGAGAGAAAAACCAATTTTATTCGATTGTTCAAAACTGAAATAATTCTCGCGCAAATGAATAAAAAATTATTATTTGTCATATATAAAATACGCGTATGATTATTTATTTTGAACTAAAGTAAAATAAACACACAAAATAAATACAATTTATTGGGCGTATGTTTAATATACCGTCCATATTTCGAGGCAAATGATAACTATGATTGATAAAGCAAAACTAGAGTATATCTGGCTTGATGGCTATGAACCGACCCAAAATATGAGAAGTAAAACCATGGTGCGATCCAATTTCGGTGGCACAGTAGAAGAATGCCCAATGTGGATGTTTGATGGTTCTTCGACAAAACAGGCCGATGGCAGCTCGTCAGACTGCCTGTTGAAACCAGTGAATATTTTCCCAGACCCACAACGTGTCAACGGCTACCTAGTCATGTGCGAGGTACTAAACCCGGACGGAACTCCACATCCAAGCAATGGCCGAGCAACCATTGATGATGACGATAACGACTTTTGGTTTGGCTATGAACAGGAATACTTCATCATGGATGTTGACACACAACTGCCACTCGGTTTCCCGGTTGGCGGATATCCCGGCCCTCAGGGGTTGTATTATTGTTCAGTTGGTGGTAAAAACACTCACGGTCGAGCCCTTGTCGAAGAGCACGCAGACATTTGTCTTGAGGCTGGAATAAATTTCGAAGGAATTAATCAAGAAGTAGCCTGCGGGCAGTGGGAATTTCAAATCTTTGCTAAGGGTGCAAAACAGGCAGGAGATGAACTATGGGTGGCACGTTACCTATTAGATAGGTTAACTGAAAGTTATGGCTACTACATTGAGTACCATCCAAAACCCATCAAAGGGGATTGGAATGGCTCTGGAATGCACGCCAATTTTTCCAACGGCGCAATGAGAGATGTCGGCGGCAAGGAGATGTTTGATCGAATCTGTGAAGCATTTGGAAAGAATGTCGACAAGCATATGGCAGTTTATGGAGCCCATAATGAAGAACGTCTAACAGGGCTCCACGAGACCCAGTCAATCGACCAATTCTCATACGGTGTTTCGGATCGAGGGGCTTCGATTAGAGTTCCAGCATCGGTTCCAACAGACGGTTGGAAGGGTCGACTTGAGGACCGTCGCCCAGCATCTAACGGCGATCCGTACAAGATTGGAGCGGTTATCATATCAACAACAAAATCAGCTTGAATCTTGTGTTGAATTAATCCGGTAATTCTTGTTAGCCCGTCAAATATGGCTGCATAGTTGCGTATATGTAGCAACGGTTATAGGCAAATAGTGAGATTTTCTCCCATGGGGAGAGATTTAACACCATATATGCTTGCAGGTGGACCAATATTATTGATGGTAGCTTTTTTTAGCTGGCCACAAACCAATGAAGTAGGTTACGATGCGATAAATATACTGATGGAAGAAGAAAGAACGACACTAATGATTATGCTAGCAATTGCTACGACTGGTATAGTGATTATGTTTGGTGGATTGTACCTACTAATCCAAAAAATGAAGAAAGGTGCTGGAGAGATGCACCAACAAATGTTAACAGTTGGCGGCATGTGTATTATCGCAGCATTAGCATTATTCATGGCCGGTTTTGGTGGCAATGTCAATTCCATTAATGCCAATGACATCGAGATCGATGCTGATGATGATTTAGCATGGGATGATGAAACTGACCAAATGACTTCAATTAGGGTATCTTGGGATGCAGCAAACTCTGGATGGGCAATGATGCCTGTTATGTGGGGCATGGCAATGATCCTAGTTGGTGTGACGGCATTCATGATGCAAAAACCATCTGGAATTGATTATATGTGGTCATTACTAATGCCTGTTGGACTTGGATTTAGTCTTGCACCAATTATGAATAATCCAGCCTATTTCGATATGATATTCCCACTAACCATGCTGGTTCATATCGTTATCGGAGTAATGATGGTTATGGGTAAGTTGGATGCACCGGGATCTAGTGATTCTGCGGCAGAAGCGTAATCTAAGTCATTGTTACAAGTTAATAACGCCCACCTCATGGGAAATCCATGAACGGATTAAAGGGATTAAGCAGTCGCAGTAAATGCATTTGGTTGACATCACTTCTATTGTTGGTCTGCTTAGCACCGGGCTGTCTGGAAAGCGATGATAGTGCTAGCAGCACCGATGAAATAATTGCTGATGA
>CAYPPO010000036.1:0-1284 GCA_964412625.1 uncultured Candidatus Poseidoniales archaeon | reverse complement strand
GATGAAATAATTGCTGATGACCATATTATCTACCAAGGGAATAAGAGTTTTGTTACAATGGATATAATTCATGCAGAGTCTGCTGACAATGCGACTTTGATATATACTATTGAAATCGAGTTATATCACGATTTGGCGCCAATTCATACAGACAACATGAGGAGCCTCGCACAAGCTGGGATGTATGATAATGTTACCTTTCACCGCATTATTGACAATTTTATGATCCAAGGTGGCGATTTTGAAAACAACGACGGCACTGGGGGATATGCTGCTAACTGGTACGGTTATTGCGACGGCGAATATATGAACAATTCTTCAGATTGCGATAGCGAAACACTTTACACTTTGCCAGATGAAGCAGATAATGGACTGAGACACTTACCATGCATGGTCTCAATGGCTAAGACGTCGCAACCAAATACCGGGGGCTCGCAATTTTTCATTATGCCAGATGACATCACGGAACATGATTGGCTAAATGGTGTTCATACAGTGTTTGGAAAAGTGGTTTCTGGCTGTGAACACGTTACTACATTATCCGAGGTAGAAACCGGGGCTTACGACCGCCCGGTTATTCCGGTAATAATCATCAGTGCAACTGTTTCTGAGTAATGAGACGAGAGACAGGTTCATCAACTGACTACTGAACAAATGTTTGATGGACCTCAAGGAACACATTCGCGGCATCCCCGATTTTCCGATTCCCGGCATCTTATTCTATGATATTTCAACAATTCTAAAGAGCAGTCAAGCGATGGAATTTGTAATCGAATCATTACATAATCAAATCAAAGACTGGAAGCCAGACGTCATTGCTGGAATTGAAAGTCGAGGATTCCTGTTTGCCACACCTCTAGCATTACGTATGAATCTCCCAATGGTAATGATAAGAAAAGCAGGTAAGCTTCCAGGCGAAGTTATTAGTTATGAATACGACCTTGAGTATGGAACCGATACAATTCAAATTCAATCCGATGCTATCAAATCAGGTCAAAGAGTGGTAATTATTGACGATCTCCTTGCCACAGGCGGGACGTTAGCAGCTTCAGTCAAGCTTTGTCAAAAGGTTGGAGGCGAGGTCGTTGGATGCTCAGTCGTTATTGAACTAGATTTTTTGAACGGTAGAGGAAACCTACCAGCACCCTGTCAATCTCTGGTTAATTACTAACCCGGCGTCAAAAAAATCGTTAATTTTCTTGAAAAAAGGCGTTTTTGCTATAAACCTATATAGAGCCTCCGATTTATAAAGCAGTTAACCGTTTATAACGGGGGGGTAAAAAA
>CAYPPO010000035.1:18420-20739 GCA_964412625.1 uncultured Candidatus Poseidoniales archaeon | reverse complement strand
AGTAAAGCAGAGGGGATGGGATGCACTCAACAGAACTCAAACAGCCCGTTCATATGCAGCCAAGCGCTCACAGTTTATATTCGTCACGGCTCGAAACTGAAAAAACATGATTTTCTCAACAAAATGGAGGTTTTTTTCTTTCCTCACTCAACTGTAAGAATTTCTGGCCCGCCCTCAGTAACATACACAGTGTGCTCAAACTGACAAATATTGCCGCCATCAGCGCATGCCAGAATGTGGTAGGTTTCTAAAAACCGTATGCTGATTAACTTCTTCACCAACGCATTCCACTTACTCTGGCGGCTCGCTTCATCAGCCTCAGGAAACGGTTTCTCAAGCATTGGAAAAGCCCACCTCTCCGCAAATGGCAGGGTCGAATAACGCTCTTCTAGATTTCTTGCTAGTTGTGCACCAAGTGGTTTCAACTGACCTTTTGCTCTAGCTTTGCGTGAGGTAGTATTGCCAGTTAATCGGTAGATATTAGAGGAATTTGGCTTACCTAGATTCTTTATCATTCCACTCTTACCAGTGGTATTGAATGGTTCAATAGCGTAGACCCCCCCTTCCTCAACGACTCCTTTGAATCCCGGGTTATCTGGGCCACATGCATAAGATGGTACTGAAACCCCTGCGTGTAATTCCCACGGCTTTAGTTGATGGCCACACAGATTTCTAATCGGTTGGAAGCCGGCATCGATTGATGGTTGAGCAGCAGCTGCTCCTACCTTGTACCAGGGAGTCCCTGGGTGTAGCATTTCTATTGCGGCATCTCTAGCCTCTCTAGCGGCTTTTATCTGCTCAGTGTGATTATTGGTGTTACCAACTTCGATTGTCAGTGCATTATCTCCGATGTGGCCCTTTATGTGAACGCCATAATCAATTTTTACGCAGTCGCCTTTTTGTAAGGTCATGTCACCATCCCATTCATCAACCGGTGAGATGTTGTGATCGGTGGTAAAATGCGCAGCAAGGTCGTTTACCGCAATCGTGCCAGGAAATGCCGGTTTGCCTCCATGGCGATGGATGAATCTCTCAGCCGCGACAATAGTTTCATGAAGTGTTGCGCCAGGAACAATTTTCTCTTTCATTGCCTCCAAAGTTCGCCTAGCAACGTGGCCAGCATCTTTCCAATACTTCAGTGATAATTCCTCATCCATGTTTCCACGTCGGTTCGAGGTATTACGCCCTCTCTCATAATGCTTACCGTGTACTCTGTAACAACAACCGCAGATTTTTCAATCGACAGGATGGTGCTAGGTGAACCACCAGGGCAAATACCAGCAACAATACTTGCGCTATCTAGACCAAGCTCTTCTCCGGCTAAAACTGTGTTATAATGCGGCTCAACCCCACTATGGTTGGCACTTGTAGCGGTAATTGGCCCAATTTTGTTTACTAATTCTAAAGCTCGTTCATCGGATAAGACTCTAACAGCAACCCGATCACCACCCAGTCGCAGGTCTAGGGTTTCATTAGCGTCCAGTATAAGTGTCAAGCTTCCTCTAGGGAAGGCTTCAAGAATATCTTCAGCAATTTTCGGGGTTTTGGCGAAAAGTTTTGCTTGCTCGAGACTGGCGACGCCTAAACTAACAGGCTGGTCTACAGGCCGTTTCTTTAATTTGTATAAATTATCCAAAGCTTGTTTGTTTGGTAAGCATCCAAGGCCGGGGAGGGTAGATGTTGGATATACTACTACTCCATTGGATTGCAGGTTTTGCAGAATTGCATTAGTGATTGCAGTCATGCTCACTCCTCAAGAGTTAACCGCCCATTGTTCAACATGGAGCTTAGCTACTTCACTAGCCAGTACCTTATCTTCGGTCTTTACTAATAATTTACCACTGGGATACAGCGTTAGATCACACGGGCCGGTAAAAGTCCAACAAAGTCTATTTTGAATGCCGACCGTGTAACCGGCTGCAATAATCGTATTGCCCACTCGCTCTAAATCAATAGAATCAATACCGTCTGGAACAATTTGCCAAGCGGCTCTATTACCGCATAATTCCATAACAAAACCGTCCGTCATACAATCACCTTACATTGGTGGCCTAGTTGGTTTTTTAGATTTAGGCGGTCCAGAAGGAGGTCCACTTGGTGGTCCTGTTGGTGGCTTACTAGGTGGTCCAGTAGGCGGGCTAGATGGTGGCTGGCTTGGTGGCCCTGATGGTGGTTTACTAGGTGGTCCGCTTGGCGGGCTAGATGGCGGCTGGCTTGGTGGCCCTGATGGTGGCTTAGTAGGTGGTCCGCTTGGCGGCCCTGATGGTGGTTTACTAGGTGGCCCGCTTGGTGGGCTAGAAGGTGGTTGACTTGGTGGCC
>CAYPPO010000035.1:0-18320 GCA_964412625.1 uncultured Candidatus Poseidoniales archaeon | reverse complement strand
GGTGGCCCGCTTGGTGGGCTAGAAGGTGGTTGACTTGGTGGCCTTGTAGGCGGAAGACTTGGTGGAGTACTAGCAATAATCGGTTCTTCTGCCACTTCATCTTGCAGTTGATCGGGTGTTAGCGGAGGAGTGTCGGAGATAATCGGCACTTCGCTTATCTCGTCTGAAGATGTACCCACTTGCTTGGAGAAAGCAAGTAAATCAGCCGCTGGTTCAGGATTTTCAGCTGTTGGAGTAGGCTTCGTAGAGACGGGCGCTGGAGTATTAAGCAATGGGTCATTGCCTTTTTGCCAAGGTGGTATGCGCGGAGCATCTTCAGTATTCTTAGAGTCTGGCTTGATACGTCCGGCGGTTATTGTGGTGGAACCGCCAGCGGAGTTTTCTCCGTAGTATGAGGTCATTTTGATACTTGAGGCGTCGATTAATCCACGCTCTTCAACGTTACCAAAGTCACCAAGGTCGTCAGAGAAAGCATCAGTAAACATTCCAGTACCAATCGCATTGTTATAGACCCTACTTTTATCGGCTTGAAAGGTAAATTCAGAGTCGTAGGGCCCCAAATCGGCATTTACTGTTGGAGACCTTAGCATGAATGTCCAGTTGCCTTTTTGCAACGGGAATTCAAAAGTAAATTTCCTAGTAAGGCCGGGACCGAGTGAGCTAATGCCTTCTACAGATTCGACTTTTTTATTATCGCTAGTTTGAATAAAAATTTCTAATCCACCAATTGGCATAGCTGCTTCATTGGACACCTCTATTGCAACTTGAATTACATCTTCATCATCATCATCGATTTCCATCGATGTAGACACAAGACGGCACTCGATTGGTGGGTCTCGTGTCAAATGTTCATCGCTCATCAATACCCTTCCAAACATTTGCTACAGTCGGTAATACTTGAAATAGATGTCTAATCGTTTTTATCTCAACTTGGTCCTAGTCTCGACCGGCAAAGACCAATCAACTGCTGCAACGGTGTGGTTCTTTTTATCGATTGAAGTGCGATATTCAGCCTGCTTTGAGCGGGCATCGAAAGCGTCTCTCAATCCGAACCATAACGGGCCAATAACGGGCGCAAGATAGATCAATTTACCGACAGCCCTAGGACCCCAGTGATGAGATTCAAGCACGGTTCCGTTGTCATGTACAATAGCAATTCTAAATGCTCTTTGTCCTAAAGAACGGCCGAATGATCTACCGGTATATTTCCAATATAACCAGTGCGAGGTTAGCAAAATTACCCAATTCATCGAGAAGAAAAAAATGTGATCCGCGCCATATGTCAAGAGTTTAAAATTAAGCAGGTGAGTCGTGAGATCTCCGTTAGTCAAGAATGACAAAACGATTGAAATCAACATAACATCCAACATAAATGCAGCAACCCGTTTCCAAACCGGTGCTATCAGCATACCCTCGGGGGCACTAGCCAATACCGCTTGTGCTAATGTGCCACCACCACCTCCTTGATAGAGGCTAACCGGACTTTCCGCCATGCAGTATGCTCTATGGCTTAGTTTGTCAATCTACGCATTAGTCCTGAGATAGATGCCAGGCGAATAAATTTCTTTCACCAACCCAATCCAACCAAGAGTTCCAAGTGCCATCATGGCGTAGTGTATTTGGGTTTCCGATAATAATCAGTCCGCGTTTGGCTCTTGTAAGTGCGACGTTTAATCTTCTTCTGTCGCTGAGAAATCCAACCTCTCCAGCGTCGTTAGCCCGGACAGTTGAGAAGACAATCACCTCTTTCTCCCTTCCTTGGTAGCCGTCAACGCTTTTGATTTCAAGTCCATGAAATGGCTCTCCTCTATCACGCCCACCAGCTTGTTGAAATAAATCTGATAATATTCTGACCTGGCCATTGTATGGTGTAATGACTCCGATATCTTGAGTGGTTAAATCACCAATTTCAAGCAACCCCTTAACGACGCTGAGGACCTTCGCAGCTTCTGCATAATTCGATCGGCTACTACCCTCCTCATCTTGCAATTCAGCACCATCTACTGGGATGAATGCTAGGGGGTTGTCCCAGTCAGGCCATAGTAGTCCGCTGGGTGTTGGTCGATCGGCTGCATCGCAACCATCGTCAAGTTTATTGTCATAAAATCGAGCACTAGGGAATTCTCGTATTACTGGGTGCATCCGATATTGGGTAGTCAACATGTGAGCAGGTATGCCACATTTGTTTAATCGCTCAAACAACGATTGATTGAGCCCACCTCGTTCAGCTCTTTCGCTGATTACAGTTGGCGGTAATTGTTTGTGATCGCCAACCAAAATCAATTGCCTACAACCGCGAACTATTGGAACCAATGCGCTCGGTTCACTCGCTTGAGTAGCCTCGTCAATCAGCACAATGGGAAATTTTCTGTCACCAAGGACATGGTGACCAGCACCTATTGTTGTAGCACAAATGACCTCAGCACTGTCTAGTAGCGAGGCAGTAACATTGTTTTCTAGAGTTCTTATGTCTTTGAAATTATTTTTTATATCTCGATGGGCGAGTCCCTTCTCTTTACCTTTCAGAGAGTTGAGTTCTCTTCTCAAATCCTCATTTTGTTGTTTAATATATTCGATTTCATCTTGCAAAGGATGTTGTTCAATTAATGCATCTAAGGTACTATTTCTAAGCGATTCTCTAACCTTGACAGGTTTGCCGATCCTGACCGCCTTAACTCCGATATTGACCAGGCCTTCCAATAAATTATCCACAGCAACATTGGATTCAGCGCAAGCCAGTATAGGGCCTTTACCCATTTGAGACAACTGTTTCAGTAAGTGGACTGCAGTAAATGTCTTTCCAGTACCAGGAGGGCCTTGAATAAGGCTTAGCCTAGAGTTTATTGATTGGTTTACTGCAGCTTTTTGCGAGTCATTTAACAGATTTTTTATTTCTGGGTTTTTGATTTTCGTCTTGCTTTTAATTTCAGGCGGTCTTGCTGCTGATGTCGCCGGGTCATGCAGAGATGCGAGAATAAGATCTCGCAGCGGAGTTCCGCCTGTTGATTCTGTGGAGTGAAACGCAATCAACGCTTCATGCATTCGGTCATGAGCGATACGGTTTGCACCCTTGTCGATTCTCCACCTGCCTTTTTTGAGGTCCTTAGGTTTGTCATTTACGACTACTCTAACTCTAGTTGGCCCTCTATCCAGAACTATGCCTTCGTAAACTTTCTCTCCCCAAGGTTTAGTTCTTGATATTAAGACAATATCGCCGTGGCTAAATCGGTGGGCTGGCAAGCGGTTTCGGTCAGATTGTTCGAAGACAATTATTGGATCGCCATAGAATCTTCCTTGTCCTCGACATGTCAAGTCAAACAGAGTCAATCCAGCACTAACCAATTGCTGCTTGTGCCATTTTTTCCACCGCTCTTCAACCATCGCGGTTTCATCATCGAGTTCAATCTTGATCAATCCAGTAAATCTTGTGAAGTGCTCCTGCCCCTTTTTCCATGCAATTGGCATTTCATCCGCTAAATCTAATTTTTTCTGGCCAGATTTTGGTGCTGAATTGTCCATCCTCCTTACAGAACCCTTCTTTGCCATGGTAATACCAATATTTTCCACCAAATGATAGTATTGATTGAAATGACTGGGAACTTAACCGCGAAACCCTATCACTTAAACACTCAATCAGTCGCCAACAAACCGGTGCGTGATATGTTTGGGTGGCGGAAGAAGGACTCTTCGAACCTGCAGAACGTCTGTCCATATTGCGGCACACCGAATGAAATCGGTAGTAAAGAGTGTAAGTTATGCTATTATGATTTGACAGTTTCAGCAAGAGACCAGCCGATGGCAACCCCTTCAAGTACGGAGTCTGATATAATGACTACTTTGTTGGATGATGATGCTATGCTTGATATCGAAGAGGAACATGCAGTTGAAGCAGTTTTATCACTCGATGAAGTAACTATTGATATCGACCAATTCGAAGCAAATAATCCAGACGACGAGGGACAATTTGAGTTTATTGCTAGCACCGGTCCAACCCTATCAGAAGTTCAAGATTACTCAAAACCAGATGAAGTTGAACTATCTCCTAATGATGCCCCTAAGCAAGAATCTGAATTTACTGTCCCGCAGGCTAATCCTCTCGATGAGGTCGCAGAACCAGTCCATACTGGGCAGGGGTCGTTATTCCTGGATTTAGCAAATTCAGATGGAGACTTTAGCGATGCAGTAGGGCCCAATGAAGCGCGCAGTATGGAGCCCCAAATGCTTACAGAAGATGTCGCCGATACCGATATTTCTCTTGCTTCAGCAATCTCTAAAGAAACCATAAATGAAACTCCAGACCTACCAACAATACCGGATGAATCAGCTGGTTTAGCATTCGAATCAACCCCAGAAATTCCAGATATTCCCGACGACACCACTGTAGAAACAATTGAGGATACTCCGATGGTTCCTGATATTCCTGAAGAGACTCCAAAAGAAACACTGGAGAATACACCCGAAGTCCCGGATTTACCACCTGAAAATGAAGACTCAGTTGTTATGGATGATACCAAGTCAAATGTAATTTCTCCAGCACCGACACCGCAATTTAACGGTAGAATATGGCCGTGGCCTGCCAAGGAAGCGTGGGACGAGAGACAGGTTTATCGCGCCGTAGTCGCCATGCTTGAACTGATAAAAACCGGTAAACTCGCCCAGACAGCACAACAATTAGATAATCTCGGCCCCCATCTAGATGGTAATCTGGATATGTTAGCTCATATTGGCACCATTATGCGCTACCTTGGCCGGGAGGAACACCTGCAATGGATGTTGAAGATGGCTCAAACAACATACCCAAACGATTCCAACGTAACTAGAGCACTTACTCACTTATCATGAGGCTTGACCATGACTAAAACACCACAACTCTCAGTTGACGACGACTTCTCGCTAAATCCACTAAGTAAAGTCGCTCTAACGCCCATTCTAAATGCGTTCAATGAGGATCCGGAATCAGCATATTCCGCATTACCTTGGTTAGACAAAAACAAGGAAATTCGACAGCAGATTAGAGATATGTTATTCGATGTAGAATCTCAAGTTAATTCAGACGAAATTCACTTCTGGTCAATCACCCATGTTGAGAGCAATGAATTTGTTGGCTTGATCGGCCTAGGTGACGAATTACAACTACTCCATTCAAATTATAATTTAGGATATTGGGTCAGGTCAAAATTTCGCCGCCAAGGAATCACAATCAGGTCGGTAAATGCAATACTTCAATGGTTGAATTCGCGCAATGAATTCTTCCGAATTGAAATTACTGTACATCCACATAACATTGCAGGGCTTGCTACCGCTGCCTCGGTATGCAATGATTGGGATGGTGAACTGGTCGAGGAATTTATCGGTATTGAAATAAGCAACAGAACGGTGCCACACAGAATTCACATAATCGATATCAATCGAGGTGGCAATAATTGAACTTGACCTGGCTAACGGTTGATTGTGACGACATCAGACATATACCAAAGCATTACGGCCACCCAACACGGACCACATCACCAATTGTATCAACTGCTCTATCGCCCGCCTTTAGTTCAGGGATGAAGGGTTTTGAAAATTGGTTAAACAGCCATGATAAGCCCGTGACGTTGTTTGTTATTGCTGATTCTTTGGCAAATGAAGAATTCAGTACTTGGCTTACCCGTATAATCACCGATTTTAGTGATCGGTTAACCATTGGATGCCATGGTTTGGATCATAAATCTTGGTCAGCATGGCCAGAGAATCCTGAACTGTTCAAACAATCGATGACTGAGGCAATCAGTATTATATCGACATTTGCTAAAGCAAATTTTCGTCCTTGGTTTAGAGCGCCAGCTGGCTATATGGCCCCTTGGATGGTTGCACCCCTGTTCGAATGTGGAATTATAGTAGACTCCTCAGTTAATGATTCAATTTTGACCCAAACTAAATCCGGTAAGGGTAATACTTGGCAGCAGGTTCGTGATGCCTGTAGTCTTACGGGAATGATTGAACGTGAATGGTTAACACGCTGGAAATTGCCGATTAATGGTCCCGCTTTGTCAAAATTCCCGCTTTCCATAATTGCGCGAGGTGCATGGAAAAAAATTCCACCAATAATTTCATCCGAAAGATTGACTCAAGGTATTGAGGACGAAAATCAGACAATTACCACGGTTTACTGGCACATCTTAGACCACTCTAGAAACCGTGGGAAGTGGCATCCGCCGATTCCAGAGTCCATACTGAATCACTAAAAACCGTCAATAAAACCATCCGCCATGTTCAGTCACTTCAATTGGGGTAAACCACAAACATGGCATCAAACATTATCTTCAGAACAATCTACTCTTTTAGAGAGAGCAATTTCGATTTCATTTTTTGCTGGCTTGACTGCCATCTGCGCACAAATCGCATTCTCTGTACCTTGGACACCGGTTCCATACACTTTCCAAACCTTTGCAGTACTTGCAACAGGAGTATATTTGCGGAGAAATGACGCATTTTTGTCTGGCAGCCTGTATCTGCTAGTTGGCGCTCTGGGCGCGCCGGTCTTCGCCCAGGGAGAAAGCCAATTATTCGATAGTGGCAAACTAATTGCTAGTGGCGGATATCTGATGGCTTTTCCTTTCGCATCTGCATTGGTAGCAGAAGGCCTTGATCGGTCGAGAAACGCTGGAGTTGCCGATATCAAGGCACAACTTACCTGCTGGACATTAGCCATGGTTCCAGTTTATGTTGTAGGCACATACTGGCTAGCAGAATCACAATCTGTAGACTTGGCTCAAGCATTTGAGTGGGGCGTTGAACCATTCTTAGTATGGGATTTTGCTAAGATCGCTGTTATGGCGATAATTACTGCTAAATTATGGTCTTATTCGCCACCGACTGATTAGGATACTGGACAAATTATAGACGAAAATTGGATGGGTAATTTTGAGTGGCGAATTCATTTCTTCAATAATCGGAAACCTAGTTGGTTTCTTAGCATGTTTTAGTTATCTTACATATTGCATAGTAAAGAAAAGAGTATTTATTCGTGGTAAGGGTTGGAAAACCAAAGAAGAAGCACCAGTCGGCTATAAGTTAACAATAGGGTTGATGTTATTCATTAGTATAGGCTCTCTAATAGCCCTGGCATACCGGACATACATATTTTACGAACTTTAGATTAAGTTTATTTGACACTCAAGTTGGCGGATGGGTTGAGGGAAATGGAGCCGAAACAGGACGCTGACAACATCTGGCAAAAATCTGAAACACCGGGAGTTATGCCGCAAGCCGAGTATACAATCGCCGGAGAGGTCCAGGCTGCTCAGGAAATTCCCCTCGGCGCAACCCACTATGCGATGTTTCCCCAGACTAATGCCGTTACCGCATTGGTTTTGGCAATACTCTCATTCGCTGGATGTGGAATTATAACGTCGATTCCCGCGCTATTTTTTGCACTTTCAGCCAAGAAGATAACCGATCAAAACCCTATGCACCCCGATCGTGGGGTGGCGACAGCAGCGTATATCACTGCAATAATCAACATAGTAATTTCTACGCTGATAATCCTCTTCTACCTTGGTATTTTTGCCATCTACATGCTTTCTTAATCATTTCTTCTTGATAAGAATGCTGCAGCTCCGGCTAGTGCAACAATTGTCGCGATGGCAGCAAAGCCTGGGGTCGATTCGGATTCTTTGTCATCGTTGCTGACTTTAGAGGCATCAACACCAGTGCCAACGATGATTTCACCTTTCATACCCATTGTTACGTGTGGCTCGCAAGCGTAATAGAATGTTGTGTCTTCGGTGAAGGTGTAAGAAAAGTCTACGGTTCCTGCAGCAGGTCCAGAATATACTCCGCCGGCCAATCTTTCATTGTCACTTATATCAGCGAGTTCTGCGACGTTGTGTGGCATGGCAGAGTCGGTCCATTTCCAGCAGACGGTTTCGCCGACATTGATTGTGACCGAAACCATATCATAGGCGTAGCCAGATTCGCTGATGCCGATTGTAACATCGCAATTGTCCACTGGCTCTTCGACTACTGGCTCGTCAGCCGGCGGCAATAGAACCTTGTCAATAACGTGAATTATTCCGTTGCTTGCTTCTACATCAGGTGCTGTTACGGTTGCATCACCAATCATGACAGTGTCATTGTCGACGCTGAATGTGAGTAAATCTCCGTTGGCAGCTTCTGCAGTCATGCCGTCAGTTACATTGGCGGCGTCTACTGCTGCACCAGAGATTACGTGATATAGCAATATGTCTTTGAGAGTCTCATTCTCTGCATCGGTGTCGTAATCTTCCAAGTTGACACCCGCATCAGCAAATGCTTGGTCTGTTGGGGCAAACACAGTGAACGGGCCCTCAGAGTTTAGGGTGTCGACTAGGTTGACATGGTTTAGCGCCGCAACCAACGTGTCGTGGCTCTCAGTGCCACTGGCTACATCTACTATGGTCTGGTCATTATCGTCCTGTGCTTGTACTACAGCGAGGGTTTGGGCAAGGAACAATGCGGCTATTGCGATGGTAAACAATCTGTTCATGTTGCAAATGCAAGAAAGCGCACTTATAAACCACTGTAAATCTCACAACCGATCCTCTTGAGTAATGTGAAATCTCAGTCGATCAGCCATGCCGTAAAGCGACTCTACTACCCTAGTTTCCGGCTTGAGGTTTTTTTGCAGTATTGTTCTAGTTTCTTGGTCAACCATCATGTCAAAACCTTGCAAAAGGTTAGCAAGTTTTCTCTGCAGCCTACCACCAGTTCTGTCCCAATCCATCAATAGACAAACCGACGGGCCTCCAGCCAATTTATTTCTAGTGCCGTATGTCTCATAGAGATGTGCAACGACTCTTTCAATCGGCCACCCACGATTTAGTACCTCTAAGGGACCGGTGAACCCAAGTGCTACCAATGCCCTCTTGTCTCTGGGTCCTTCGACTATAATCGGCCAATTATACAAACGATTTTTCCTTCTTGCCTCGCCTATTGCTTGTCCGGCGTTGCTAAATCGCAACTCATAATTTCCCAGACCACTGTTGTCATTGCGATGCTGACTTGCCATTTTATCACTTCAAACTTTCAGATAACGCCCTTTTAATCAATTGTATGTCCTTGTTCATGATTTTTATCGTCTTTTTTCTTGATCTCAGGCCGTTTACTATCTCGATGTCTTGTTTCGCAAGCTCAAGGATTTCTGCTATGATGTGAATTAAAGCATTATTGGCTTTTCCGGCCTCTGCCCTAGCGCTGACGGTTATGGCCAAACTGTTTGTCCATTTGTCATAATTGATTACTCCCGACACCTTCGCCCCGGGTTTCACAGTTACCATCAGCAAAACCTCCCCTTTCAAGGTCATCTGTAAACACTCGCTAAACTCCAAATTATCCCGCTGATTTGGTTTAGAATTTGGCGGCTGATAAACTGTCTCAAATTGGTTGTCCGGAGAAATATTAAGAAGAAAACTAAGGTTCATATACTACGCGTGTAAACGCAACACTGCAAAGCACCTTTGGGTGTTGTACAACATCGTGCCAATGGCATTTTTCGACAAATGCTTAAGGGGTACTATATGGGCGGATAAACAGGTCAAGTCCATGGTGGCAGACGATACCGTTTTCTCAGTACTTTACGACAAGTTTCTTTTTTGGGGTATTCTTGTTGGTATTCTCACCTTCGCGTGGATGTTCTATGCAATGCTTAGATACCGGGCCAGCATCGTACCGGATACTACCGAAGTCGACCATATTGTCGTTGGTTCATTTCCTGTTGACCGGCACAATACTAAGCTGGAGGTAATGTTCTATGTTCTTCCAACGATTATTGTGGTGTGGCTAGTTGTTCTTGCATTGTCATCCAACACTGCGGTTTGGGTTATTCCAGATGAGGATGATGCATTCGACATTGAAGTGATTGGCCAGCAATGGTTTTGGGAATTCGAGTACAGAGATCAACTAACATGGCAAGACGACCCTAGAAGCTCGGGAATCGATATTACTTGGGGCGACAATGATTCGTCCACCGATGATTTCCTTACCGTTCAACATACTAGCAGCGCCAATGCAACCAACATGACAGTGACAATCAATGGTGATTCCAATACCTACGGATTGGACACAATCGCTGGTTCTACAACACTCCAAACGACATTCAATAAATTCGTACCTGCATCCGTTGTTGTAGAAGATGCAGACGGCAATGAACTTCATCAGTGGGGCCATATACCAATTAACCACAAACTATCCACTGCAGCAGGAGATCATTTGATTGTCCCTTGTGATGATGAGGTTGTATTGAATCTGTTTTCATATACCTCAGATTATAGCCAATTAAACAGTACCTACTGGGGTGTTCAACACTCATTTTGGTTGCCAGAATGGGGTGTTAAGGAAGACCTAGTACCGGGACTAGAAGGTGGTACTTTTATGTGGTTTTTACCAGATGACGCAGGAACATTTAGCATTCGTTGTGCTGAATATTGCGGATTGGATCATTCGAAGATGATTGGCTACGTAGATGTGGTATCATGGTATGATGAAAAAACCAGAGAATACCAAAACTGTGATTCCGATTCAGGGGTCGCGAAACAAGGAGGGGAATATTAATGCGCACTAGGACAATAGTCCTACTGTCAATAGTACTAATCTCGCTGGTAACGGTGCCCCAACTTGATGCGGCACCTGGTGGAATTGGTACTGCAGGAGATAACGGCTGTTCATGTCACGGAGGCGAATCTCCGGATACTGTAGTATCCGTTACTGGTCTGCCCGAAAAGTACAATTCTAGTGAAACGTACAAATTTACTGTTACCGTCAAGAATGATGTTATGGCTCTCCACAACGATGGTAGCACCGAGGGTGCTGACCCATGGAACGGTCGTGCAGGTGGTTTCAGAATCCTTGCATCCAAGGGGACGGTTACGGCTGTTAACCCTGCTCAGGCACAGGAGATGGCTGGCGGTCTTACACACACAGATGAAGGAAATAAAGTCAGAACTTGGGACTTTGAATGGACCGCGCCAGCAGACGATACTAAGTTCGCTGAATTTACCATCTATGGCAACGCAGTCAACGGAGGCAATGGTTTCAATGGTGATATGTGGAATAGTTATGAAACTACTATTGCAGGATTTTCTGCCGGCGAGCTGGCCCCAAGTGTCAGAGCCCTGGTTCTATTGCTAACTGCGGTCGGACTTGCTATCGGTTTGATTCTCCTCGGGATTATGTGGGTTTACTACTCGCGGTCGCCCGAAACATTCAGCATTTACAACTTCTGGAGTTATCTAAAGCCATGGCTTACCACCACCGACCACAAAGAAGTCGGTATCATGTATTTCTTGTATGGTTTCTTCTTCTTCCTCGTCGGTGGATTCTTGGCACTGCTGTTCAGAATACAATTAGCAGTACCAGAGAACACTTTCCTAACCGAAACAGAATACAACTCATTCTTTACTCTTCACGGAACTACCATGATTTTCCTTGCTGCAATGCCAATGATTGCCGGCTTCATGAACTATGTTTTGCCGCTACAAATTGGCGCTAAAGATTTAGCATTCCCAAGAATCAATGCTATGGGATTGTGGCTGTTAGTATTCTCTAGTCCACTTATTTACACCGGAATATGGTCCGGCGAGGCGGCTGATATCACATGGGTAATGTATCCGCCGTATTCATCACTAACCGAAGCGAATCTTGGTGAGGGACTTTCCCAATATGGTTCCAATATAGGGACCACTGCGTTCCTTTCGGGCATGTTCATGCTCGGAGCGTCATCAACTCTTGGTGGTGTGAATTTCATCACCACGGTTTTCACCATGCGAGCCCCAGGAGTAACATGGATGAAGATGCCACTGTTCGCTTGGTCGGTATTCGTTAGCGTATTCATGTTGTACATGTCTTTACCAGCACTAATCATCGGTCTAGTATTCTTATTGTTTGACCATACGATTGGCACGGTATTCTTTACCAGCGGTGGTGACAGCCTGTTGTTCCAACATCTGTTCTGGTTCTTTGGCCATCCTGAGGTTTATGTCGTTATTATTCCAGCATTCGGTATCGTCTCTGAAGTATTAGCTACCAGCGCGAGGAGATCTATCTTCGGTTACAAGTCGATGGTCTTTGCAATGGCTGGAATTGGTATTGTTGGATTTATTGTTTGGGGGCACCACATGCTCACTTCGGGTATGGATGCGTTCTGGCGTGCAGCGTTCATGATTACCACCATGGCAGTAGCGATTCCAACCGGTGCGAAAATTTTCAACTGGCTAGCAACCATTTGGGGTGGTAGTCTAGTAATGAAAACACACACTTTGTGGTCTCTAGGTTTCCTTGTAACTTTCACACTGGGCGGTATTTCTGGAATGTTCTTCCCAGTGGCGGGTCTAGATGTTCATTTCCATGACTCGTATTTCGTTGTGGCTCACTTCCATTACGTGTTCATTGGGGGGACTGTTTTCGGTCTGCTTTCCGGTGTTTATTACTGGTACCCCAAGGTTACCGGACGTAAACTCAATGAAACGCTCGGTATGTGGCACTTCCTAATCGGTTTTTCATCATACAATGCGGCCTTTTGGCCAATGCACAAACTTGGAATTATGGGTATGCCAAGAAGAACTCATTCCTATCTCGAAGAAACGGGCTTTGCTGAATACAACATGGCGGTAAGCATCTTTGCTTTCATCTTTGGATTGAGCCAGTTACTGTTGGTATGGAATATCTTCTCGTCTGGCCGCAAGGGTGAACCGGTTGGTAAAGATCCATGGGGCGGATGGTCTCTTGAGTGGTCAACAACCTCTCCGCCTCCGACTCCATCATTCCACGACATCCCAACTCAAGGCGACATGAATGAATTGTACGGCCATCATCATGATGAGGATGATAAAAAGTCTGTAGCCGAGAAGCTATGGAAAGCCAAACCAAAGGGGGCTGACTGATGGGTGGCTTCAATAATCACGTAGACAACTCAGTATGGAGCCGCGCAATCCTGATGGCGGGAGCAATTCTGACTATCGGTATAATTGCTTTTGCCGGTCTTGGACTGGGCGTAGGTAGCGTCAAGCATGACACATATGATGAGGCTAAGGCTGAATACTATCAGGCAATAGACGACGCTGGATATTATGATGATAATGGAAATTGGGTAGAGTATACCGCAGAAGACATAGACCACTTACACCACAAGGAAATCAAAGCTCATCTTTCTTATCTAACATACTGGGTTGCTGGAATCACAATACTGGTAATTAGTGGAATATATGCTATATTCTTGGGCGTTGGTGGTTTTATCAATTTAATACAACCCCAAGAAGAGCACGGTGATGACCACGGCCATGACGATCACCACGATGAGCATCATGGTTCAGCCTCACCAATTATCTTCTGTATTGGTGTATTGTTGTTCCTGATGGGATTCCCTGATTTTGTCGAAGCTATGCGTGCTTTGATGGGCCAAGGCGGCACTCTTGCCGTAGGCGATTTGGTGCTGAGCATGCTTGGTTTAACCGTCATCATGATCAGTATTGCTAACTGGTGGCGTGAAGATTTACCGTTTATTGGCCACGGCGAGCAAATCGCTACCTCGGCACCGTTTGAAAATGAGCACATTAGAAAAGTTGGGCTCTGGGTTTTCATCATGTCTGAGGTTATGGTTTTCGCCACCTTCTTCTCTTCATATCTAAGAATTAGAACAGAATGGTGTACTAAGTGGGCTTTCGATGAAGGCAAGTGTACCCCCGATGCTGGCGGTGTAGTTTACACTGCTTCTGACTATCTGCGCCCTGGTGGTGCAGTCGGTACCGGTGATTTTTGGACAATGCTTCCCGGAGCAGTTAACACCTTTGCATTGATTGTTTCATCGTACACCATTGTTCTTGCATTGAAGACTGCCAAGTCGAAGGATTGGGAGGCGCCAAAAAATTTCATGCGCTTTTTGTTACCCGATAAGAAAACCGCAGTGCGTAACTATCTTATTGCCACATTAGCACTCGGGTCAATGTTTATTGTACTGAAGCTGGTCGAATGGAGTCATCTTGTTGCTGAAGGATTTACCGTTGGAACTGTTCAAGGTTCAATTTTCTATGTCGCCACTGGAGCACACGGCTTGCACGTATTCGTGGGATTGCTGATAATGCTGTATTTGGTCTTTAAGGCAGACACGGTGGGTTATGATGAAAACAATGGCCAAGGAATCGAGTATTTCGGTCTATATTGGCACTTTGTTGATTTGGCTTGGGTGGTAATCTTCCCAGCATTCTATTTGTATTGAGGTGATTAAGTGGGCGAACATGCAGTGACAGGATTAGAAAAGTGGCTTCTTGACAAAACTGGAAAAGATATCTATTTTTGGAATTTCCAGGTCCTGATGTTCTTTACCTTGTTCGAAGTTGGAGCAGTGTTCTTTGAAGTAATTCCAGGAACCGATATAAGAATTACCAGATTTATGGTATGGGGCATATTGATTGTTGTTGGTATTATCAAGGGTTATGGAATTGCTGCGTACTTCATGCACCTGAAAGGCGATCCTAGAATTTACACCAGAACAGCTCTGTTCCCAGTGTTATTCGTTTTGCTGATGCTTTGGGGGATTGGCCTTTCCAACCCTGAGGCAGTCACAGAATTACCGTCTTGGTGTACTCCTGATTGGGATTACGCAACAACAAGATGAAGCATTGATATAACTCAGTGTTCAGCCAACCTCAATGTCGAGGAAGAGTCTCATTACCGCATTAGTCATCGCGATGTTTATGCTTTCAGTAGTTCCAACCTCTAGCGCGTACAAAGGATACCAATTGTCTAGAGGGCCAGTTGATGATTTTACCTTGACTAATCAGAATAATGAGTCCGTAAATCTATCAGACTTCCGCGGTGATGTAATTATAGTGGCATTTATTTTTACCAAATGCCCTGATGTGTGCCCAATTATTACCCAGTTGTTGCGTTCAGTTGATGAAGGTTTAACCACTGATTACCAAGACCATGTATCGATTGTTTCGATCAGTGTCGACCCAGAATATGATACCCCTGAAATGCTCAAAGATTACACTGAGTTACACGGAGTAGATTGGCCTCACCTCACTGGAGATTTAGCGGTCATGGAACCAATTTGGGAGTCTTTCGGCCTGGTTGTTCAAAAGAATGTAATCGATGCACACTTGGGTGACATAAATGGCCACCAAGCTGAAGATTCCACTCTGATGTTTGTTAACAAATCCGGCGTAGCAACCGAACTGATGAACACCCCTACGGCTTGGTCAACGACTAAATTCGCCGCATCAGAGGCAGACTGGGAGTTGAATTATTCTGTCCATCCTGACTTCGGCACTATGCTGACTGGAATTGATGGAGTAGAGTCTCCGCCGGATTATTCTTGGTGGTGGAAGTTAATGACTTTCAACAAGAGCTCCGCAGCCTGGGAAGATTCTATGGTTGGGGTTGATTCAGTAGAATACCCACTCAGTAAGCATGTTGCATGGGTTGCATCTAGTGCTGATGACTCTTTACTAGACGCCCCTGATTTGGATAATTCATCTGTATCGGTTGTATTCCCCGACAATACCACTACTCACCAACAAATCACTGCTAATAATGGCTGGCATCTAACCAGTTCTGCCTTCGATGGAGCTGGAATTGGTTTTTCTGCACCAAATTCTCAGTGGGGCCACTACTTAGAATCGGTCGGCGAAGAGAACCCTGCAGATGACAATTACAGTTGGTGGTGGGAACTACACGAATGGAACGCAACAGCGATGACTTGGGAAGCGAGTGCTGTCGGCATGGACTCGATAGAAAACCCATCCTACCTTGCTTGGGCGCCAAACTCTACCGATGATTCTGCAATACCAATGCCCGGAGTATTTGCTGAGGATGACGAGGTGGTCTGTGACGGCCACGGTTGGGAAATGGGCAGCGGTGCCGGTAAGCACTGTATGTGTGATGAAGGCTATGAGTGGCCAGAAGACACCATGCTATCATGCGTCCTTGCGGACGTGGAAGAGGAGTACTATGTTGGCCATTCTACGACCACATTGATCCTAGATACCCAAAGAAAACCGGTAATCGCTTGGACTGGTGATAGTTGGCAGCCTGAGGAATTCATTGAAGATATTGAAACCTTAGTCAAAGATGAAGGATTAGTAGGTGAGGAATCCTCAGGTCTACCTGGTTTCACCGCTGCTATTGGCATAGCGGCTATCTCGCTTGCTGCAACTAGAATTGGTAAGAATAGCAGTGAGCAAGACGAATAATCCGGGCATTATTTTGTGCCATGATTAGGGCAAAAGACTAGAAAGAGTAGCCATTGCGTTAGGTCGTTGCAGAGATCGCATAGCCCGGTATTGCGGTGGACTTGAAATCCACTGTCGTCAGACACGGGGGTTCGAATCCCTCTCTCTGCGCCAATTCTACAGACAAGTGAATTGACCCATTTTAATGGAAGAGTTCTCAAACTAAATCCTCTTTAGGCCATCTATGCGGAGGGCTCGACTCGCACTGCTTCTGGTCTGCACGATGTTTTTTGCCGGCTGCCTAGGCGCAAATACAGCCGAGTGGGGCAGCGGTGGAATCGAAGTCGAAATAGACAAAAACCCCGCAACAGAAGCAAGTATTACAACCAATCTTGGCGCATCAAAATCGACCTACGAGAGCCTATCTCCGATTGGCTGTGATGTTGGTGAAGAGGTCGTTCTTGCCAAGAATGCGAGTAACAGAATCAAGTTCACAGGATATCTTTCGGCTAGTATTCTATACGATTCACACGATCCGATGGCCGGTGCAAAAAATATGGATACTGCTGTAACCGCAGCAGTGGCAATTCAAGCAATGCCAATTGGTGATGCTAGGGACGTCAAAGATGGTGAAGGCGCGCGCATCGATATCAAACAGTGGAACATTCCCCTGATGCCAGAAACAAGAGCTGGCACAGTTGATTTAGATGAAATTGATAGTGATACGGAATCGGATTGGTATGTTCTTGGCCTAATTCCCACCACCGAAAATCTCAATGATGGTTTTCGTTCATTAACAGAATGGCACAAACCAATCACCATACACGGCTACTTAATCAGCACTACCACCGTCAACGGTTCAACATTTACCATTGACGGCACATCTCAGTCAATTGGTTATCATCGCAGCACTGGAACCACTGCCCACTCCGTTGATGATAATTGTAACCTTCAGGTTGGCGTGAATAATCTTCAATCAGTATATGTTCTAGTGGATAAAATCGAGATTGATGAAAGAGTGGTCAGCTCTAACGGTAATGACGGCGACGAATGGAAACTTGGCCATGTGCCGTTTATCGGCCGAGCAGGGTTCATTACTTTCTTCATTGTTGTTGGTATTGGTGGCTCCATAGGCATGTTTTTGCTCTCTCAGATGATTGTAAGACAAGGCGCTAAAGAGACTATGAAGACATTGTTAGGCGAGGAAGGTCTCGCCAAGATAAAGAAAGTTGCTGCCGACCTCAGGCGAGACAAGAAGTCTGGCACAATGTCGCCAACTGAGCGAAAACGTCAGTATGATAAAGAGGATCGACAGGCTAGAAAGCAGGAGAACCAAAAGGCCAGCAAACCAACTAATAAGGGCGACTCAGATATTTCTGGCTTTGATTTAGATAGTGCTTTGGCCGGTGGCTCATCCGATGGGCCCTCAGAATTTGGGGGAACTTCGTCTTCTGTGGTGGTAACCGAGGAATCGATGAAACTGGAAAAGGAACTGTCCGAATCAGAGGTTGTTACAGGGTCTGGTTTTATTCAACAAGATACTTGGAGTCCACCATCGAAGCGGAGTAGTGCACCTGTTAGCAATGTTGTATCGAATGAGCCGAAACCAAAGCGCACGGAACACTTCTCTAGTGTTCGCCAAGACTCGACGCCCAAGCCAAAATCTGCTAAGGCACCAGTAAAGCGTCGAGCAGCCAAGAAGCGCAAGGCGGCGGCACCAGCGCCGAGAGAGCCTGAGCCTGAACATGAGGCAAAACCTGAACCCAAGACCTTTGATGACGACGATGATTTCTCCGATTTCTCGTTCTGATTAACGAATAATTTTCAAGGCACTGGGCATTACTGTCATCTTTAGTGGAGTTGAGCCGATATTCTCACCATCAACATTGATGGCAGTCGGTTTTGGCGTAGAGATTTCTAATGTCTTGAATCGGTAATAATCAACCATTGGATGGAACACATGGCGTCCTTCTTTTTTCAATTGGCCAAAGGCTTTCAGAATTTGACCACGCTTCATTTTCTTCAATATTCCAATATCCATCATCCCGTCATCGAGAGAAGCACCAGGTGCTAAAGGTAGTAGCGATCCGCCAGTTTGGCTATTTTGGATTAGGAACAAGGTGAAATCGTCCT
>CAYPPO010000034.1:0-21835 GCA_964412625.1 uncultured Candidatus Poseidoniales archaeon | reverse complement strand
CCCATGCAAAGCCGAATTTTAGAAATCTATTTTGGTATCCGTTCAAGATTACCTTGATTACTGCCTTGAGAACTTTCCCGATTTTCGGAAAGTGGTTCGGCAAGCGCTTAGGAATGGGCTATCACAATACAACACACCCAGAATTTTTAGATGACAGCTCTAAGGCAAGAGCGAATAAAACCAGCGCATTCAACGATATTAGCCAACAGGAGTTTGCCCCCGATCGAGTAACCTCAGATTTGTTTCCCACACTGTGGAAGCCACAAACAGTTCAGTACCCCTATGAGCGATTAGAGGATATGGAGCCATGGCTTTTCGTTCCGGGTAATTACAATGGCAGAATTGGAGTAATTTGGGAAACATGTACCGCATGTAAGTTGTGCGTCTCTGCTTGCCCTAATGATTGCCTTCACATGACTACAGAGTTGAGAGTGGACGTTTTAGATGGTGCTGACGGCGAACATGGTGGTTTTGGCGCCGAGTTGGAAGTCGGCGGTTATGCGGCTCAGCTAATTCCAGAGGTTGCCGACAATATTGATGACTTTAATCACGTCACCGCTCATGCTGATACTCCGGACCAGTGGCGATTTGCTGAAGTTTTGGATTTGTCAGGTAATACTGCAATGGTAAGATGGAACGACTCAGGTATGGAGCAAGAAATCGAACAATCTGAATTATTTGTAGCAGACGACCAAATTGTTTCCGGGCGAATCGACTTGGGACGCTGCATGTTTTGCGGACTCTGCATGGAAGCATGCGGATTTACTTCATTCTTTATGACCAACGAGTATGACGGCATGTCCGGATTTACTCGTCAAGACCTATGGTTTGACGCAAGTCGAACTCGAGTACTACCTTCCGTCCATCAGGAAGCAGTTGATGCAGAATTAGCCAAGCGCGCAAACAAGGAAAAAGCCAAGCGCGAGAAAAAGGCTGCAAAAGCAAGAGCAGCTGCTAAGGAAGGTGCCTGAAATGGATGTTGCAGGTATTGTCGAAGCAGGAGTATTCTTCTTATTTGCCACGATAACTATCGGTGGGGCGTTGGGGCTAATCCTAGCTCAGAGAGTTGCCCACTCGATGCTATCGCTAATTTTCTGCTTCATGGCGGTATCTGGAATTTTTATCTTACTCGGTGCCGAATTCCTTGCAGCAATCCAAATTCTAGTCTATCTCGCTAGCGTTGGCCTTGTTGTACTGTTTGGTATAATGCTCACTAGAAGGCAAATCTTGGAGGAGGATTTTGAATGAAATTCGTTTCATTGGTAACCAGAATTGGCCTGTTAGCCCTAGCGATGATACTAATTTCTGTTCTTAGTGCCGATGAAGTATGGGCAAATTCAAGCGATGAGCAGCCAACTACTAACGGTTTGGCAGACTCTTTATTGAATGATTGGGCACTTCCGTTATTATTTGTTGGAGTGTTAATGGCTGCATCAATGATTGGTGCTGCTTATCTAATTCGAGACGAGAGGCGAGAGAATCTTCTTTGGGAATTTGGAGGGGAGGAAGAATGATCGATCCTGCATGGGTTTCCGCCCTCTCGGCTATTTTGTTCATTATTGGTTTGGGTGGAGCATTTACTAGGAAAAATGCGATTATCGTTTTGATGTGCATTGAACTGATGCTCAATGCTGCTAACATGCAATTTGCCGCCGCTGCCGTACATCATGGTGACCCAACAGGATGGGTCTACACTATTTTTGCCATTGCTATAGCAGCAAGTGAAGTTGCAATTGGTTTGGCGATTTTCTTAGCTATGTACGGTAAGCATGAGACGATATCATTGGATGATGTAGACGTCATGAGGAACTGAGGTGATATGATGGCAGGAACGGGTTCAAACACTATCATAGACAGCGGGATGATGCAATTTGCTCCGCTTATCATCCTACTTCCAATGCTTGCTTTCCCGGTAATTTTGTTCTTGGGACATATATTCAACCGTAATCCATTCTGGAAGGGTACTGTGAAAGAGGGCGGTATTATTGCATTAGTGGTTATGGCTGCAAGCCTGTTGATTTCCCTACTCTTAATTAAAGACCATCTCGGTGGTTTTGCGGGCATTAAAGATTCTGTGGACTTCCTTTGGTTGAATTCTAGCGTCTATGATGGGGGTCCATTGGAACCAATTTCATTCGGTTTCGGAATTTACATCGATCACATAACTGTGATGCTCCTATTCATTGCATCTTTCCTGTGCTTGTTGATTAATATCTTCAGCATAGGATACATGAATACGGACCCGATTAATGATAATCGTAACCACCGTTTCTATGCAGAATTCGTATTATTCTGTTCTGGTATGTTAGGTATGATTTTGGCAGACTCATTCCTCTGGTTGTTCATTTTCTGGGAGATAATGGGTTTGTGTTCATATCTATTGATTGGATTTTACTATGAAAAGCCAAGTGCTGCATATGCCGCTAAGAAGGCTTTCTTGACTACACGTGTGGGCGACGTTTTCCTAATGATTGGATTAGTCATGATGTGGGATCTGTTTGGTTCGCTCGACTACGCCGTTGTGTTTGATGACGCTAACATTGCGCAGGTAGTGGCTGATGGTTCAGCAGGAACTCTACAATGGGCACTTGGAATGATGTTTATTGGTGCAGTAGGCAAGTCTGCACAATTCCCACTACACGTTTGGCTGCCTGATGCTATGGAAGGTCCAACGCCGGTTTCTGCCCTTATTCACGCCGCGACTATGGTCAATGCAGGTCTTTACTTGGTTGCTAGAATGTTCCCGTTCTTCGGTTCAGAGTATTTACAAAACGATTTGGTCGACCTAGCCTTCATTATCGCCTTGATTGGCGGAATTACCGCCGTAATGGCAGCAGCGATTGCCTTTGTGCAACATGATTTAAAAAAGGTGTTAGCATATTCAACAATGAGCCAACTGGCTTACATTTTTACTGGCTTAGGCTGCGCAATGTTCCTTGCTAATACCTTGGATTGGCATAATGATAGTGGTGACCATTACATCGTAATTATCGCCTTTGGAGCAGCCCTATTCCATCTGTTTAATCACGCGATGGCTAAGGGAATGTTGTTCATGGCCAGTGGTTCGGTAATCCACGAGGTGCATCATGCTCATCATCACTTACACCACCACGATGATCACCACGACGACCACCACGATGATCACCACGACGATCACCACGACGATGATTTCGACGCCCAATCGATGGAAAACATGGGCGGTCTCGCATCAAAGATGCCATTGACTGCAACAGCAATGCTGGTCGGTTCAGCCTCAATAATGGGTCTGCCATTTATTGGTGGATTTTGGTCTAAAGAAGGTATAATTGCTAATGCATGGCGAGTTGCATTACAAGATCCAAGATTCTACATACCAGCAATTTGTGTTTTAATCGGTGCTGGAATGACTGGATTTTACATGTCCAGAATGTGGTTGAAAACCTTTGCTGGTAAACCAAAAACCGAGGTTGCAGCCCATGTTGGTCCAACCAATACCTGGATTAAAATTCCGTTATTTATTCTGACTTTTGTTTCACTTTCAGCAATCCTATTTGCTGGAATGGGCTTTACCCACTGGGCTCCTGATAGTACGTATGGCTTGATGTCGGAAAAGAGTTTGATCGACGGTATCGTCTATGAGATTAATCACGCCTTCGCAAATAGCGACACTTTCTTTTTCATTCTAACCTACATTGCGATAGCGATTGGCGCGATTCTAGGGCCAGGCATTGCCCTGTCATTGTATGGTGGTAGCCTTGCTGAGGGTGAGAAAATAAAACCATGGATGAAGCCAATCATTCGACTCAACGCGTGGGTATTTGACCGATTCCACTTTGACAACAAATCACTTGCAGATTCTGGATTATCAAGAGCTCTCGAGCATCGCTTATACTTCGATCATTACTATGACATGGCAATGTTAAAGCTAGTAGCAGGATTCTCAGACAAGTCAGCCGAGACAGATAAAAACGTGGTCGACGGCGTGATTAAGAAAATTGAATCGGGCAGCCAATCAATATCCAAGGTTGTTCGTTCACTGACTACTGGCTCGGCCAGAGACTACATCCTGATGGTCTCAGTGGGGGCATTAGCGATTTTCTTCTTACTATGGGGGGTGGCCTAATTGATGGACTGGATTTCTATACCACTTGTCGCATTCCCGCTGATTGCCAGCATGGTGCTATTGGCATTTGTTTCCAACGGAACAGAGCGCATACGTGAGAGGCTTGTTGCTCCAATTAGAATGGCGTGTCTAGTGTTCTCGCTGGTTATGTTGGCTATCACAACTGGTATGTTTTTCCAATACTTTGGAGATATAAGTTTCATGAATATCGCATTCAATGAATATGAATACGAAACCACCTACACATGGATTGAGAGTTTAGGAATTAACTGGTCAGTGGGTCTTGACGCTCTTTCCTTCCCGATGGTTTGGCTGACCACTTTCTTGTTACCGGTTACTATAATTGCAACTTGGAATGAAAAAAGTGGTGCGACTTACTTCCCGCTACTGCTGATGATGGGTGGTGCATTGATTGGTGTATTCGTATCTCTTGACTTGTTCATGTTCTATGTATTCTGGGAATTGACATTGATTCCGATGTTCTTCTTGATTTTAAAGTGGGGTGGAAAGGATCGGAAATACGCATCACAAAAATTCTTCATCTACACATTTACTGCATCAGTGATTATGCTGCTCGGATTAATTACGCTTTACTTCCTTCAAGACCCATATTCTCTGCCTTCTGCTGGAAGCATGACTGGTAGAAGTTTTTCAATACCAGAATTGGTTGAAAACGCACGCCAAAGCAATGTTGGAGATAATTGGTATCTAGGCTCAAAGATGCAAAAGATTCTGTTCGTGATGCTAATGATTGGATTCTTGGTTAAGTTACCTGCAGTACCGTTCCATACTTGGCTACCGGATGCTCACGTTCAAGCACCTACTGGGGGTTCTATGCTGCTTGCAGGCGTCATGCTAAAGATGGGTGCATATGGAATGTTTAGATTGCCAATCAGCTTGTTCCCTCAGGCATTATATCACTTCCAATTGGCGTTGATGATAATCGGTATGGTTTCTCTGGTGTGGGGAGCAATTGTATGTTTAGGACAAACCAATCTGAAGAAAATGGTCGCTTATTCCTCAGTGTCCCACATGGGCGTAATACTAGTCGGTATTGCGACAATGCAACCCATGGGTTGGGCAGCAGCGTTGTTCATGATGTTCGCTCACGGGATTATCAGTCCAATGCTCTTTGCAGTATGCGGTGCATTCAAACATCATTATCACAGCATGGAAATAGGTGCTATGCGAGGCATGGCAAAGCATTCACCGTGGTTAGCCACCTCAATGATGTTTGGCTGGATGGCATCGTTAGGGCTGCCACTATTGGCCGGATTTGTCGCCGAAATAATGATGTTAATCGCGCTATGGCACTTAATTTCATTGGATGGTTGGAGTATTTGGTGGATGGTAGGTCCGGCATTGGTATTGGCCTTAACCGCCGCATACTATCTCTGGTCCATGCAAAGAACCATCTTTGAAGGTGGTGAAAAAGGTCAACCACCGGCAAACATGGTAGGTCATCCTATTCCAGACATCACGAATCCAGAGAAGCTCGCCATGTTGATTATGGCATTCTTCACCATCCTGTTCGGCATCATGCCTTGGATTGGATTGGACATGATGGACGATTGGACTCAAAGAATATTCGAAGGAATAATCATATTCGTCGGTAAAGGAGGAGCCTGATATGTCGGAAGTAAAGAATGTCGAGCCATTAGGTGATGGGTTCATTACTGCACTTTGCCCGGAATTAATCGTCTTTGTTGGCTTAATTTTGCTGATAATTGTGCCTAACTTGGGAAGAGGGAAGGTACGAATTCCGGGCACTCAAAAGCGAGTGATGTGGTTATTTGGCGGCGACCGGTTCAAAATAACAAGTAACCCAAAATTACCCGCATGGATAGCAACCATTACTCTTGGTGCTGCTTTTGTCCAAACAATACTATCTTTCCAAGATGGTGTTGATAGAACCGCAATCGTTACTGATAGTGGTAAACAACTGATGTTAGTTAATGGCTTTAGCAGGGTGTTCGAATTGATTTTCTTCGGAGCCTTGACTCTCGCAGCATTCGCTTCCATGAATAGGCTTGAGGTAAGAGGCGTCGGGCCAAATCTTTCAACCGATGAACTTTACAATAATCGTCGACAGGCAGACTTCTACATCTTGATGTTGACATGCGGTCTTGGCATGTCGGTTGTGGCACTTTCCCAAGACCTGTTTGTTTTGTTCATTGGGTTGGAACTTGCTTCGTTCTCGACCTATGTGCTGGTTGCATTCTACAAAGAGACAAAAGCCGGAACAGAGGCTGGAATGAAGTATTTCATCGTTGGATCTGTAGCCTCTGGAGTAGGCTTGTATGGGTTATCAATGCTTTACTTGTGGGCAGGCTCACTACAATTTGATGCCTTGGCAGAGCAATTCCTAATCAACGGTACCGACCCACTGCCACTCATTGCCATGGGCTTTGTTTTGGTCGGCTTCGGGTTCAAAGTTAGCGCTGCACCATTCCACTTTGCTGCACCTGATGCTTATGCGGGAGCCTCTAGTCCAATTGCTGGAATTTTAGCAACAGCAAGTAAGGCTATGGGAATAATTGGATTGTTACGGATGCTGCTGATTGTTGCATCGCCAGAAGCGAGTGAAGATGGTACTGTATGGTTGACCCTCCTTGGAGTCCTGTCACTTGTCACCATGACATGGGGCAATATTGCCGCACTTGGTAGTACTAATCCGAAGCGAATGCTGGCCTATTCCTCAGTCGCGCATGCAGGTTACATGTTAGCCGCAATAACTGCTATTGGAGCGTGGAATTGGGACCCTTCTCTTGCCGGTGATGCGGGAGAGTCGGCAGTAGCCGTTCTAACCGCGTTGATGTTCCACCTTATCGTTTTAGTAGCGTTCAAACTTGGTGCATTCTTGGTGTTGTCAATACTCGAGTCAGATGGAGATGCCTCACGCCTATCTTCGTTAGGTGGTCTAGCCAAGCGTGAACCATTCCTCGCAGTTGCCATGTTTATCTTTATGATTTCTTTAGCAGGAGTTCCACCACTTGCTGGATTCGTCTCCAAGTTGTTGGTTATTATGGGAATTGTCAAAGTGGCAGTTGGTGATATAGGAGCACAAATTGTTGCTGGTGGTGATTTAGGTTTGGCTGATGTCCATTGGGTTTGGTGGTTAGCATTTGCCATGGTAATTAATTCGGCAATTTCCATGTTCTACTATCTGCGCATCGGCGTCGTAATGTTCTTTGAAAAACCTGAAGCAGGCAGAAGTGGCCCTTTGCCTGCTGGCTGGCAGGTACGATTTGCGGTACTTGCCTGTCTTATGGCCACCTTGTTCTTGGGTGTAGCGAGCGATAAGCTGTTAGAGATTTGTGAAGTAGCTGCTCAAAGTTTGAATTATGATTGGAATTAATGCTATTCCTAGTAGTGAATTCAATAAGGGATGTCGATTAGCCCGCAATAGTGAGCCTCAATGGGTAGAAGACATGAAGAGAAAGTTGACGAAGAAGAACTAGCCCGTCTGGAGAATCCAGAGGACGGTTCATCCGGAAAAATTCGTGTCAAGATGCCTAACCGTCGAATTAATGAGATGTTCGCCCTTGCAGATCAGATTCTTGGTGGCAGAAGAGTATCTGTCTTGTGTGAGGATGGTGAGACAAGGTTGGCTAGGATTCCTGGTAAAATGCGCCGACGTCAGTGGGTAAGAGAAGGCGACTTGATTATCGTATGGCCATGGGATTTCCAAGATTCTAAAGCCGACGTCAAGCATAGATATACCAAAACACAAGCCATGTATTTGTCTAGAAAAGGCGTATTGCCGGACGATGTTGATGTATTTGGCATGAATGTAACCCACGATGATGATGACGAGCATAGCGACATTTTTGGAGTTGTAGAAGACGAATTCGACGCTTTAGAATCTGCTGAAGAAGACGGCGACGCAGAGGTAGATGACATGTTTGCTGACGCTGACGATGATGATGTTGACGACATGTTTGCTAGCGATAATGATGAAACAGAGGAAGCTGCGGAGCCTGAGGCAGTGGAAGAGGAATTTGTTCCAGTTGAGGAGTACCCCGATTCCGATGATAATGACGATAAGGACGACGATGATATTGACATTGACTCGTTGTTTGGCTGAAGTGAAACTCGAGGTGGCCGATTGAAAGACCGAAGAGACGATTGGGACGAGCTTGCAATCAACAAGAACCGTAATCGTCGAAAAAAGTCCAAGCGCAGGAAATCAGCACAGTTTGACCAAAACGAAATTGATGACCAAGACTTCGTTGGCTCATTAGAAACTACATCCGGTAAATATGAATGGATGAAGGAAAAACGCTACAAGTCAATATTTAGAGATATTGAGAATAAAATTCAGGGGGCTATGGGTAAAGGTCCGTTTGAGTGGGTTGATAGGCGGGTTTTTGATCAGGTTTTTGATCGCTTAACCTTGATGTCGTTATACAAATTAATGAAAAATGAAGTCATTGATACGGTTGATTTCCCCGTCGCTAGAGGTAAAGAAGCACACGTATTTCACGGAACAGATCCGCAAGGTAAGCCCGTTGCAATCAAAATTTTTCACACTTCGAATGCTGTGTTCAAGAATTTAATCCAATATATCGAAGGCGATCAAAGATTTGGTGGCTTAAGACGTAGACATCGCGATTTGGTTGATATTTGGGTTAGAAAAGAGCAGAGGAACCTTGCGCGTTTGGCAAAATGGGGTCTACGTGTTCCAAAACCGTTAGGGATACACAAGAATGTCCTTGTTATGGAATATTTAGGTGATGATGTCTCTCCATATCCTAAATTACGGGAAGTAATAGTAGAAAATCCTCGCGAAGTGTTTGATGAGTTACTGGAATTTCTTGCAGTATCATGGCAAAAAGCCAACCTTGTCCACGGAGATTTCTCTCCATTCAATATACTGTGGAGTAATGAGGGCCCAGTGGTAATTGATGTGGGACAAGCGGTTATTCAATCACATCCAAAAGCCCAAGAATTCCTAATTCGTGACGTGACAAGATTGGTTGAATGGGCAAAGAAAAATAGTATTGAGATAGAGTTAGCTGAAGCAATGTATGAAGTATTGAATATGGAATTAAATCATGTAAAGCAAGCGGATTAAATCATTCTTCTTCCCATGTAATGTTTTCATCATCAGACAATTCCATCATTTCAGCGACCGCTTCTTCATCCTCAGGGTCAACTTGACTTGCTCGCATTCTTCTAGAGCGGCGATCGCTTACTTCAGAAAGTCCCGGAACTAGATTTTCGAAGTCGCCACTGCTAGGGTCTTGAGATTTCAATTCAATTGTATCTAGGGAACGATTCGATAGCTTGGCTCGGCGGCGGTCTTTTTCGAGATAGCCCAATACTGAACCATGCTCAGAACCCCCAGCAAGCATTTCAATTGCCTGTCTAGCGGCAAATAACCCCTCTTCTTCACCAATAATGACAACGGTTGATTTGTAGATTGTGATTTCAGTATCGGTTAGATTCTCAATCAGTTTACGTATCTTTCCCTGACTCCCAATGATTCTTGAGCGAACTCTGCGTTGTTGGTTTGACCTTTTGCCAACGAAATTTCTCAAGTCTACCATTTCGAAAAAGTGCCTATCGTCAAACAATCTAATTGCGGCTTTAGGGGCCATTCCTCTCCCGATCGCTTTGATTACGTCAGGTAATTTCATGGCTTTTACCGGGTCATAACTACCAACCTTGCCCCACTGTACTTCGACATCTCCAGTTTCGGAATTGATGAACAAGTCTTCGCAGCCGGATGCTTCCCGAATTGACTTCGCAGTGGTACCTTTTGAACCAATTAAGACAGCAATCCTGTCTTTCGGTACTCTAGGGAGTCCCTGTCGCATGGTAGTGCGTGAGGCTTCTTTCTTTTCAATCCCTTGTATTTCTTTGAATCCATGTTATGATGAATGCGCAAAGCAAAATTGCTCCTATTGATGGCATGAAGGAGGGTGCATTGATGACGCTACTAACTGCTGCGCCAGTTACTACCATGTAATTTTCATTATTCCCCTCGTCATATTCATCGATAACATCGTTTGAATCGATAACCAATCTCAGGTCGTACTGACCTTCATTGGGCACTGTATAGTTCCAAGTTAGCAACTCCGATTTGTCTGTCAAAACTCCTGCATCCAAGGTTCTTGATTCGATAATGGTCCATGCGACATTAGCATATCGGTCTGCTGGAGCAGCTTCCAATCTCACGGTAACACTACCGCCATAGTTCTCATTTACCTCCAAGAGCCCAGTAATTGTTACGTTGCCAGTATTATCACCAGGTTTGACAATCAAGCGGTCGATGTTAGTTTCCGTTAAGTTCCATTGAAAATCAATAGATGGTAGTACTTGAAAGAATACCGGGCTAGTTTGAATTGTATTTCCCGCAACATCCATCACAGTCGCCCTTAACATCAGGTATTGCCGGGATTTTGTCGCCCAACTGGATTGGGCAACGGTACTATCAAGACCAGTTCCCATGGATGGTTGCCAAGTTCCAGAGATATCGGGCGTTTGACCAAATCCGTTGGCGTCAAAGCCGTATTCTATAAACGAATTAGCAATATCAACACCGGATGTTAAATCGCTTGCTAGGAATTCAACATTAACTGCGCCAACTAGTGCAGTTGTAAGTTCATCAACATTCCATTGCCCTTGAATTGGTGCCTCAGTATCCACTTGCACTGTAACTAAACTAACGGGCCCAACATTGCCAACATTGTCTGTAGCTCTAAGCGAGATAGTATGAATACCATCAGCCAAAGTAAGCGAGTGCGAATTGCCGGTGGTTGGCGTCCAAATTGAATTACCAAGACTAATTTCGGTGAACGCAACACCACTGCCAAGCCCGTCATCAACACTATCTGTTAAACCCGTGATAGTCACAGACGATGATGTCGACCATCCGGTGCTAGATCCGGTAGAAATGGTTCCTATGCTCGGTCCAGTCCGGTCGATGCCAATAAACATGGTCTGAGTAGCAGTTAGCCCGGAATTGTCATAAACAGTTAGTCGTGGATTCCATGTGCCTTCTGAGAAATCTCCAGACGACCAATCCCACCCATAGGCGATTGATGATGGACCATCACTGGGTGGCGTGCCTGGTCCAGGGACATTGGTTAGTGTTGCTCTAAGTAAGTCATCATCCACCGCATTCCAAGAGAACTCAAGTATACCGTCTGCTGCGGTTGAGAACCATGCCCGGTCAGAGGCACTTGTTCCGGTACCATACTCGATATTACTAATGCTGAACTCGGTTATAACCGGTACCTGATTATCGATACTAAATGATGGCGAAATTTCAACCACATTTTCTGAAACAGTTGAATCATATGCAGTTGCTCGAAGTTCATAGTTGCCGTTGGAGAATGTTGTGGTGTCTAGATAAGTTACCCAGGGCGAAGAGGTTAACGTCGCAACGTTGGTCCAAGTAGTGCTGTCATCAGATATATCAATATCCAGCGACGTTACAGTTCCGGTGCCGGACAAACTGAAAGATAGGGTGTAGACTCCAGTTATACTCTGTCCGTTCGTTGGTCCGTTAGAATAGCTGATTCCAACATCTGAATTTGACTCTAATGCTCTCAAGTCTTCACTTAAGGAATTAACAGCATTATCGCTACTGGGAATTGTGGCAATTACCATCAGTAGGCACAATATCAGTGCCGTAGTAACTGCTCGCATGGTTACTACACAACGGCGGTAAGCCTTGAATGCTACCCTTAATTATCGAAGTTTTCTAGGATTGAAAGGTAAATTACGACGGCCGATTCTTTTTGTTTACTAATATCGTCGATTATAGATAAGTTTAGAGATGGGTTCAAGTGCTTCATCAATAGTCCATAGGATTGATGGCACGAGGCAGGGCCCTTTTGATGGCAGCGTTGATGGCAGCCATGCTTAGTTTGCCAGTAAGCGTATCGGCTTATGATAGCGGTGGTATTGAGGCCTCAGAAAGTCAGGTTGCGATGATTCCATCTACCGGATTAAGTGTTGGAGATTCAGCGACATTTTATCTTACCTTGACCAATACGCAACAAAGTGAAGCTAATAACGTTGGATATGCATTTTATAAGAACCAATACAGCGCTAACAATCCATTTTTGCAAAATGTAATTGATATTCAAGGAGATTCCTCTGAGACGGTTAGCGTGGTTTGGGAAGGATTACTTGAGAGTGATGACAAGCTCTGGATTTCTTTTGAGTATCCTCGCAATAGTGGTAATCAACAAATATTTTTTGTTGAGTTTAATGTCACTGGTCTGCCTAATCTTAGAGTGATTCAAACTGAATTAACTCCATCAAGCATGATTCATTCTGGTGACACTGTGCAAATTTCAAGCCTAATCAAGAACACTGGTTCTGAACCGGCTGGAACAACTCAGTTAGAAGTCAACCTTCCGGGAAATATTGCAGATCAATATCTCGAGACAAAATCCCTTAATGCAAGTGAGGAAACGTGGGTAAATACAACATTTACCGCCCCCCAAACCGGCACTTATACAGTGTACGTAACACCAGATTTCAATGATGATGTATTGGAGGCTTCTGAACAAGGTAAATCTGAACAGATAAGTTTAGTTGTTGAACCCAGGATGGATTTGTTCCATGTAGGTGATCTCTCAGTATCCCCGAATACCGGGTCATCTAAAGGCCCGTGGACTATCGATGGAACTATTGGCAGAACTGGAGATTCCGGGAGCACAGACGTCACGATGTGGCTTGAAATAGATTACAGCGAAGGCATGTTAGCCACTCAACCGTTCACGGTTAGTTTTGCTCCTAGCATTTCACAACAAGTCTGGACTACCTCATTCGACGAGGGCCTAGTCGGCTCACTCGAGCCGGGAAGTTATCAGATTACTGCAGTTATTGACCCCTTCTCTGACGGTGGGTTTACCCAAGAAAATACCGACAATGATCGATTCAGCACGTCATTCATTATCCTTGAGTCGCCTGACGTTCAGGTGGATTCGATAGCCCTGCCATCATCCTCAGTAGTGCAGGCCGGTGAGAAGGTAACATGGGGTGTCTCGGTAACCAACCTTGGCGGAGAACAGGTAACGGGTAACCTTGTGTACAGTTTTGAAGGCGTTACAGCGACATCGACAATAATCTCTCTGCAAGCCGGAGAATCGCTTTATTGGACTCAAGAACTTAACACAGCAGCAGGTTCTCACACTGCAGAATTTGTTGCTGAGTGGACACCTTCAGTCGGTTATACTGACCGAGATTTGACCAACAATATTGCTACAAATACAATATTAGTTGAATCTGGACTGGTCCTAAACTGGGCTGGGTCAAGCCTACGCATACTCGATTCTGATGGCAATCTAGCAAGCCAACCATTAGATGAGGGGGAAGCATATACTTTTGCTATTAATCTAACCAGCCAAGAGCTTGGTTCACTTACTATCGATTGTTACGATTCGACGGCTAACTCGTTGATTTCCACAATCCCCGTCAATGTTTCAACGATAGGCCAAATTGTATCAATTGAGTGTCAATTTATTGCTTCTGCCCCTTCTACTACGATTCAAATGGTACCTTCAGACCCCTCAGTTACCAATACTTACACAAGGAAAATTACTACCGAATCCTCCGTTTCAAACAATGTGGAGGGTGAACAGTCAAGCACAGGAACCGCTTTGTTAATCGGTATTGGAGTGGCAATCTTAGTGGCAATATTCGTAGCAGCAATCTGGTTGACACGGGACTCTGACGAAGAGGTAGAACGCGCAATTTACGAATATTGTCCAGCTTGTGACGGAGAGTTAGAGGGTGATGAAAATAGATGTCCATATTGTAGCTTTAACCTAACAAAAGCCAGGAAACAATTCCATCCATGTCATGAATGCAGTGAATCTGTACCGGATTTGATGGAAAATTGCCCATATTGTGGTGCCGAGCAGGACGTTTCAAAATTCTTTGAACGCCGTGAAAGGCGAGCAATAAAGGCTATTCCTAGCCAAGAAATTCCGCTACCAGAAGAAGATGACGATTCCATTGTTTCGGGTACTGAGAACTTTGCTGAAGCGGTCAAGGAATTTGGCTATGATGAAGCTCAACTAGAGGATGACTGGGATGAAAATATAGCATCAGCAGAAGCCGAAATCGCCGAAATCGAGCAAATGTATGAAGAAGAATTCGATACTGACGGCTTGACTCCAGAAGAAATCGAAGAATTGGAATCCAGAGTTACGACAAAACTGAAGACGATGAAAGAGTTGACAGATGGTTCACAAGATCTTGATGAAATGCTAGCATCCAAAGGCGATTTGATGGCTCACAAAGACGACGATTCAGAATTATCCGCCAGTGATGCAGATATTAGAGGCAGATTATACGAGATAACTGGTGAAGATGGAGTTATGCCAGGTGATGAAGTACATCTCGGCATGGGATTATCAGATTCTTCAATTGCGGGCAATGAAATCGATGAAGTGAGTTCTGACTTTACCGTTGAGGACGATGATCAACCATTAGCCAAGATTGAGCAAGTTGATGAATTACAACCAGCAAGGCAGAAACCAAAGCGCCGTCAATCACCCAAGAAAACTGCTGAATGCGGTGCTTGTGGGGCTGAAATACCAGTGATGGCAAAGCAATGCCCAGTTTGTGGTGCAGAATTTGAGTGATGTCCGTCGGCTTTCATAGGGTTCGTCATAGCAATCGCTCGGCCACCATGTGCGTCATTCGGACATCTTAGGGTAAATTTCTCCTCTTCAAATACTTGCCCGATTAATCACTTAATTGATAACCATGATAACTATCGCAGCCTCATGAGGAGAAACAGTCTAGCGGTGTTTCTTCTAATGACTCTGTTGACATCCAGTCTTTCAGGATGTCTAGGTCTACTTCAGGCAAGAGAAACAATTGAGGAATTAAGAGAGGATGTTTACGAGGTCTCTTATCCAGACAAAGTAGACATGGCTCATACCTTCACTACTGTCACAATCCAACCCTATTCAAACCAAACCACATTTCCGGTAGATGAGTCGGTAGAGAGGATTGAGATTTATTTCAAAGTAGGGATGAGTGGCTCTGATCAAATATCATGTATCGATGAGGTACTCACGAGCGAATTGCGTTATGTACGAGCGGAGGTTACAACACCTTCAGGAATCTCATTTTGGCTTCAAGATGTATGTGAGGATGTCACGCCAACAGTTGATACTTTTGAGCCGAGTCCAGACTTTGAGGTCGGTGACTGGAAATTAGATGTTGAGGCTAGAGGATGGGGAGAAAATACCTTTGGTGCCTTTCAAGATAATTTCATTATTGTCATTACTGTTCACCGAGTTTGTCAACAGTATCCAATAGAGCCACCGTGTGATCAATAATCAAACGAGTGACTCACTACAAGCGTATTTTCTTGAGCAATTTTGGCACTTACCAACGCGATTATGATTTCGCTTAGCACCACCACCAACCATCAACCGCTGAATTTCCTGAACTTGTTCAAAGAGCTCGCTCTTGGCTCCCTCGTCCCATAAAATCTGATGGATATCGTCGTTGCCATAACGTAGTATGCCATAAGGAGTATCCCGGTTGGTGTTGACTTCAACTAGGTGAATATATGCTAGTAGTTGTCGACGATGTGACACATGTGGTCGTTTTGGTATTCTACCAGTTTTTTGCTCAATTGGAATAAATTCGCCGTCAATTACCACAATCTGGTCCGGCCTACCTCTGATTCCAGTTTGTTTATCAATCAATAATCCGGCGGATTCTTCATCATCTGAATATGCTACTTCAGATCCTGCCTTTAGACCTACATCCTTTCTCGCTAATTCTTTCTCATTTTCTGAGATAAGTGCTTTTTGTAACTGCCAAGATGCTGCTAAAGTCCATAACATCGCTAACACTATCAAAATAAAGCCCGCTTGTTGACGATTTTCAGCACCACTCAAAGCGATAGAGTGAATACCCAACAGCATGGCAGCAAATAATAGACTAATCTCCAACTTGCCTGCCTCAAACCATCCACCTTGAAACCCTTCGACTTCCCATTCGGGTTCAAGGATTTTAGTTTCCTGAATGATTTTGTTTTTCTCTGACCTGATAGTTTCACCAAAGCCTAGCCAGGTTCTCCAAGGAATATAGATCGCGATTATTCCTAATACTAACACTGTAAGACCCCACATGGCAAGATACTTCGCCATATCCTGTGGATACAACATCACATCGTCAATCATCATAATCGCAACCGAATCAATAACAATAGCAATAATTACGGTAAACCACCAAGTCCAAATTATCATTTGGCGTCTAAACTGATTTTGTTTAAGCTTGAATTCAGAGACCCGATTATGTATTTCTGCATGTTTCGTTCTGCCCATTTCCACAGCGTCGCCTTGTCCTGAATTTCCCTTTTTAGCGAGTTCCCAAGATAGGGGGCAGTAGGCATGCCGCTCAATATCACTAGCACTAACCTTGAGCAACTTACTGTTTGCGTCGCGCCAAAAACCATCCTTACTTTTCTTGGCAGTAGAGATGTCAAAATCCAAATGATTCTGGATTACCACCTGCTCGGCCATAACTTACCTTAAATGTCTTGAGACTTCTAATCTTCGCCATTTTGAGTAACAAAAATGAACCATTTTGGGATTTTTGAAAATCTTTGATGTTGCGAAGCGGTTTAATATGGGGGTCAAGTGGGGCGAATACTGAGGTCATTTGATGTCTGAAGAAGCAAGCCTATTGTTGCCGTTTGAAACCTATGAAGAGAATGCTGTAAATATCGGTACTCAACAGAAGAGTGCTGATATGGCAAGATTCATTGATACTGTAAGAGATGACGGTCTATACTTACTTGATGTTAACATGACAGATGCCCGGATAAGAAGTACTGCAATCTTCCTAAACAAATATGACGCCCCGAGAATTATGGTTGTCTCAGCCCGTCAATACGGACAAAGACCTGCAAGGTTGTTTGCCGAAGCAATTGGCGCTAACGCAGCCGTCGGTCGATTTATCCCGGGTTCACTCACCAATCCTGCTCTACGCTCATATGTTGAGCCAGACGTATTATTTGTCACCGACCCCGCAGCAGACCAGCAAGCACTGAAAGAAGCGGTTAATTCGGGCCTACCAGTTGTGGGAATTGTCGATGCAAATAACAACCTTAGAAATGTCGATATCGCAGTACCAGCAAACAACAAAGGACGCCGATCATTAGCACTAATCTACTGGTTATTAGCCAGAGAAGTTCTCAAAGTTCGTGGGGAAACCACTGATGAGGATTGGGCTGCATCGCAGGATGTTGAAGAATGGCAATCTACTTTCTGATTGCCTTACCAATAACCCATATTTTTGCTTGCTTCAGCAACATAAACAACGCCACTTGCAACTATGGCAACAAGAATACCGATTCTGATGTTAGATTGTTTCCACTTAGTCAGCCATAATTTTCCTAGGTGAACTCCAAGTATCGCAGAGATAACTAGACATGGAATAAGGATGTATTCACTGAGGATTGCAGTGCCTTCAAACGCCAGATATATCGGTATTCTAGTCAAATCAACCGCCAACGCCAAAATGCTTGCAGTTGCTGCATATGCCACTTTATCCGGTAATCTCTTTTGCAAAAACATCGCTCGTAGAGCACCTTGATGGCCGGTCAATCCACCAAAGAAACCAGAACCGAATCCACCAATTCTGTCCTCTGAATCAGGTAGCCTGATATTCGTCCATTTTTCTGTTGCCGACAATATTGGGAGAACAATAAGCGCTAAGCCAACAAGCATCAATAACGGGTCTGAAGGGATGTAGGAATGTAACATTGCGCCGATTATCGCGCCAATAACCAGGGCCCAACCATATCGCTTCACAGCATCAAAATCAATGCTGTCTTGCAGCAATTTCAGTTTCCAAGCATTGTGCGCACCATGGATAATCGCCACTACAGCAATCGCTTCATGTGGCGGTAACCAGAACAAGACTACGGGTGTTAACATTGTGGCTAAGCCAAAACCTGCTGGTACTGTTAATGCCGCTGCAAGCAAGGTGATAATCATACCAACTACGATGGACAGCGGTTCCATAACTTAAACAAACAGTTGCTAGTCATAAGCCTGTCTAAGTAGATGGTAAACCGGCGACGATATATTCCTAGGTACTTACATGGTTCAGCATACTGAATATGCTGGTTGAACCTTTTTCTAATAGAATTAATTGTTATGTTACATGCAGGAAAGTGAGAATCACTTGCAAAGTGTCACATAGCCAAGTCATTGTCTCATAATAATCGTGGTGTAAGTATGAAAATAGCTGTTACTGGTGCAACAGGTACCCTTGGTAAGGCGGTGATATTCAGATTAAGAGAATTAGGTCACTCAGTAATTGGCCTTGGTATGAATCCTGAAAAAATTGCAAGTTTAAAAAATCAAAATTTTGACATTAAGCGTTGTGATATTACAAATTTACCTAAGTTAACTGCGGCGGTAAAAGATTGTGATGTTATCGTCCACTGTGCAGCCTATGCCGCACCTTTTGGCAGGAAAGAACGCTTCTTTCAAACGAATGTTAGTGGTACTAAAAACGTCTTCTATGCGGGGCAAGAAAACGCCTGTTCGAGGATAATAATGATTTCATCAGCCTCTATTTTTGATCGCATGCCGCATAATTCGCCACACAGTGACGCTCTTCCAGAGCGGCAATATCGGCCAAAACATTACTATGGAGCAAGTAAATATGATGCTGAATTATTTTGTTTATCACAACCGAACAATAACTGGATTGGCCTCAGGCCTAGGGCGGTTTTTGGGCCAGGTGACCAGACCTTAATTCCTCGATTAACGCGATTGATTGGTAAGAATAGTTACAAAACGATTGGCGATGGGTCTGGCCTCATTGATGTAACATGCCTGTCAAACTTTGTCGACGCAGTTTGTTTAGCAATTGATGCCCCGGAAGATAAATTAGGAAAATTTTACAATATCTCAAATGGGGATCCTCGAACCTTCAATTCAATCATGAAAGCCTATACTGATAAATTGCCAGGCGTATACCAACAGCGCAAATTGCCGTATATACCGATATTGTTACTCTCCCATCTGGCTAGTTTTACTGCATCGCTTATTCCGGGTCGACCATGGGAGCCTAACCTCACACCTTACGGTGTTAGACAAGTTACTGCGTCGTTAACATTGGATATTTCAGGTGCGCAGGAAGCATTAAACTGGCATCCCAAAAAATCCTTTGAAGAGGGTATGGAGGAGTTGTGATGAACAAATTCAGAACCCTATTTCGTTACTTTATGACTCCGAAAAAATATCCTAGTCGCCAACGTATTGAAGCGATACAGCACAAAGCAATCAAGCGACATATCAAATTCGTCCGTAAAAATTCACCATTTTATGCTAAACATTGGGCAGGATATTCTAATGAAGAGTGGGACAAATTTCCGATTATTGACAAATCGATAATGATGGAGAATCTCGCTGACTTGTTGACCGTTAGAATTGATGTAAGTCATGCTAAACAATTAGCCGATAAAGCGGAGCAAACGCGCGATTTCTCACCAAAAATTGGCCCGTATTCAATCGGTTATTCCTCGGGTACTAGTGGCGCACGTGGAATGCATTTTGTCAGTGAAAAGGAGCAAGCCAGTTGGGCTGGTTTCATGCTTGCTAGGGGGCTTGACAAATCAATTTTTCAACGCCACAAAATCGGGCTGATTTTACGGGCCAATTCCAACACCTACGAATCGGTTGGGTCTAATAGAATCAAATTCTGTTTTTACGACTTGATGGAGCCTTTAGATGAATTACACAAACAGATTTTGGATGATGAATTAGACATACTGATGGGCCCACCTAGTGTGTTGAGCCATTTTGCTGATATCGATTCACCCATCAATGTGCAAAAAATGGTGTCGGTAGCAGAGGTATTAGAGGATACAGATAGGCATAAAATCGAGTCACATTTTGGTCTTACATTACACCAGTTTTATTCTTCCACCGAGGGTGAAATAGCCGCGACATGCGAGTATGGTAATTTACACATCAATGAAGGTATGATGGTGATACAAAAGTCATGGATAGACGAAGCAAAGGGTTGGTATAACCCGATAATCACTGACTTTAGGCGCACAACACAACCGATTATCCGGTATAAACTGAATGATATTTTGGTGGCTCCTAAGGCCAAGTGTCCATGTGGAGATGCCCGAGAGGTGATAAATTCGGTGATGGGTCGCTCAGATGATATGTTTCATTTAACCAGTAACGATGGTGGTACCGAGTTAGTAGTCCCAGACCTCATTCGCCGAGCAATAATGCAGATGAGCAATGAAATAACTGATTATATTGCAATACAAAAATCACCCAGTCAAATTGATATTCAACTCAAGCCACAAGGTCTTGATGATCTCTCCATGACTGGGTTTGAGAATTTGTGGCAATCCAAGAATATTAAACCCCCAAACCTGGCAGTTAAACCTTATACACACATCCCATCAGTTGCTAAGCTAAGAAGGATTTATCGGCAATTTAAGTGAGACAACAAGTGTCATCAATGACCAACACTTATTGATGCGAGCAAGGTGGGCCAGACATGGTCAATCTTGACGAAATCGTTCAAATTGTGGTCGTAAGTATGCGAGATGCCTTTCTTGCAGTCACGGTTTTCGTTGCAGCAATGGTATTCTTATTCAGCTGGCTGCAATATGCGACAAGCGGACGTTTTGTTGAGTATATACGCAAGAAAAAGAAACTTCAGCCAGTTATTGGAGCTCTTATGGGATTAACTCCCGGGTGCGGTGGCGCCATTGTAATGATGCCAATGTACGCGCGCGGTTACGTCACATACGGTACCGTGTTGGCGACTCTAATCGCCACTTTGGGTGATTCAGCGTTTGTTTTAATCGGCGCTGCGATTAACAACTCTGATTTCGTTGCACCCTTAATTGCCGTTCACGCAATTTCTTTCGTTGCTGGTGTGTCGTGGGGCTACTTGGTCGATATGACCGGCACAACTCCACGTAAGCCGTTGGGTCGTTTTGGACCGACAATTGGTCAAGAAATGGCCAGAGAAGTGTCAGAACAGGAACAGGTTTTGGACGATTTACCGCGCGAGGAGCCAGATGGACTTGGCTACAAAATCCTCCATCAAGGTTACTTGGTCTGGTGGGGCGTCACGATTATCGGTTTGATTTTTGCAGTTCTACTGCTGGTATGGTCCGGCCAGGATCCAGATTACGGTTTGGAATTGTCCTATAACCCCACCACATTGAATGGTTTCATCACATGGATTGGATTATTGGGTACTAGTTTGTCAATTATTTTGTACTTCGCTCAAAAGAACTGGATCGGAGACGATACTGAAGCAACTATTGGTGACAAACTGCATTCCATGCGCGAGACGATGATTCACTCTGCTAGTGAAACCGCATTCGTAACTTTTTGGGTTATGATTGCCTATCTAGCGTTTGAATTTGGAGTATTATTCAGCGGTATTTCAGAACAGGATATGAGTAGTTATGGGGACGGTATTATTGCTGTGCTTGCTGCATCAATAATCGGACTTATACCCGGTTGCGGACCACAAATTATTGCAATTACAGCCTATACTAAGGAAATAATTTCGTTCCCTGCGTTAGCGGCAAACGCAATCAGCCAAGATGGTGATGCACTGTTTCCACTCCTTGTTCGTCATAAAGCTGCCAGTCTATGGGCAACCATACATACCACAATCCCAGCGATAATAGCCGGAATTATATTGCTGCTAGCAGGGGTAGATCTCTAGTGTAATTGT
>CAYPPO010000033.1:0-21908 GCA_964412625.1 uncultured Candidatus Poseidoniales archaeon | reverse complement strand
GGGCAAAAAATATTGACAATTTTAACTCCAAGACTTCCAGAACTGTATCGAGGAATGAAAAGAAGAGCTCAAACTATTTCTGCCAAAGATGCAGGCGTGCTGATTACAAAACTAGGGATCGGCCCCGGAGACGTAATTTTGGAAGCAGGATTAGGCAGTGGTGGACTTTCGCTCCATCTTGCAAGGGTTCTAGGCAATTCGGGAACACTGCTAACAATCGAGACAAGGGATGAGCATGCTGAAGTTGGTCTAGAAAATTTAGCCAGAGCTAAACAATGTCTCCCTGAATTTCCCAATCACCATCACATCTCGGGAGACATCAGTGATGTTAGCATGAAAATCGCAGATTTGGCAGGACAAGTTGATGGGATTATACTTGACTTGCCAAATCATCAACCTGCTATCGATGCGGTAGTTGGAATACTGAAACCCGGAGGCCGGATTGCATGTTATTGTCCTGTAACCAGTCAAGTCGAGCGAGCATGGGAAGCTTGTGAAGCAAATAACTTACAGGTTGAATGGGCCGGAGAATTGATGGAAAGACAGTGGGGTAGAGCCAGCAAAGGCGGCATTAGACCAGTCAACGGACCGTTTGGCCATACTGCTTTCTTGTTGATAGCTTACAAGAATTGATTAGAATTTTTGATTCTCTACAACTCTAATTTTCTTGGCACACTGTGGACAAGAGAATTTGAATGGCGGAGTGCTCCCACGTGGCACACCAAGTTTTGCTTCGCAGAATGGGCAGATTACTTTGTTATCTGGGGTCATTCGACATTCATTTGACTTAAGTTTGTGAGCCTTGACGGTTTTTTCCTCTTTCTTCTTAGGTTTCTTATCCGGCTTGTCGTCCACTTCATCCGGAACCTCCTCAACAGTAGCGTCCACGGGTGTTGCTTTTCTGCGCTTTCTAAGCACATTAATCAGCGCTAAAAGAAGGATGGAAAATACCCAACCGCCGACCATGGCAGAGATGGTTTGTTGTTCGTCTAAAATCAACCCAAACGGCAATTCCACACCATTTGGTGGCAATTCTGGACCATCGATGGTAACCAGTAATTGATTAGTAGATTCTTGAGTTTCCGTCACACCGCCAATCTCCACAGATGCTGAAATTCTTAACGATGCTGACTCAGTCTCTGACACCCTTGAATTAAGCACTAATTCAAAATCAGCGCTTTGTCCAACGCCAAGAGAAAATAAACTTGATTCAGTGTCAGAATTAGCCGGATATATGGTGTCGTCAAACAGTGCATCGTCAGACCCCATAACAAACATACTACCGCTTACAGGTGCATTGGCTAGGTTTTTGACAGTGATTAGGGTTGATGAGCCACCGGATGAAGCCATTGAAAGTGACGTATCACTAAATGAGACCTCAATGATATTATCGCTATCCCAGTTGGGTTCTACAGTATATATCTCAGTTTGTTCAAGAACATAATTACTTCTTGCATTGCTGGTTACTCTAAAATCAAATGATGACAGCCCAGCACTCGCACCTTCATCGATAGTACAAACCCATGAATAAGCCTGTGAAGACGAACCTGCTGGTAAGGAAAATATTTCTGAAAGACCGCAATCCTCGCCGATAGTTGTTAGTGTGAATTGGTCTTCACCAGTTCCAGAATTAGTAACTACGATATCACCACTGATGGTTTCGCCAGGCTTGGCACTATTATCTCCGGCCAAAACTGTAATTTCAGCACTTGCTTGTATTGGTATAATCTTGAAACCAATTGTGGAGGAAACTGTATCATCATTTGACGAGGTGACAATTATCCCGACATCACAACCTGTGGATGGTGCCCCAGCAGCACGTTCCCTGATGGAGATAGTAACCGCTTGGGTTGATGATGGGTCTAGGTTTATTGAAGAGGTTGACAGTGTTGTATCAAACCAGATGGTTGCATTATTATTTTCATCGAAATCCAATGCGACAAAGAATGTATCTGCAGCAGACCCTAAATTTGTGACTTCAAACGTGTAGGTCACTTGTGATATTGGACCGGCAGCAATGTTGTTGTTAATCGAATTGACTGTCAAACCAACACTGTCCGCGACCTGTAATTCTAAGTTGAGTGACTGTGTGTAGTCTGGGGAAGAATAGGTCACAGTTATTGAATAACTACCTGCTTGAGCAGTAGAAATCATGCTGACACTCATAGTAACGGCAAAAGTTGTTTCCGCATCAAGATCAACTTCGGTTTCCGAAAAGGTAACCTCGGCACCAGTTGGCAGTCCAGAAACTGAAGCTGTTAGGTTCAAATCCATAGTTCCGGTGTTTTCCAATTGTAGGTTAACATCCACCGCCTCACCCGGTTTGGTGGAAATTCTACCATCCAACGGACCAGTTATCGTAAATTCAGCAACTGGTTGGACATCGAATTGAACTGAGGTCGTAGTTGAAATTCCCGCATAATTTACCGTAAAATCCTGTGAATAAGTCCCCACAAAGCCTTCCGCAATGTCGGTCGAAAGCGTCCAAATACCTACACCGCCGGAAGATACATTTACACTACTGCCGCCAATAATTGAAGAAGCAAGTGGTGAATTGTCCGCAATATCCAAGAAGAATTCGACAAGTTCGCTACCGTTATTGTAAATTCTGAGCTCATAGTCTTCCGGATTCAATGGTACTAGCTGTATACTGCCGGCTGTGGGTGAGAACAATTCAAAATCTACTAACTCATCTATGTCAATAGAAAATTGATAGGTTTCAGAATTCCATGAATAATCTCCGTGCATTCCCTCGCCATCCAAGTTCATGATACACTCATCAGCCATCGTAGCAGTAGAGTCAACCTCGACAGTGAAGTCGACATCATCAACTGAGGCAGGTTGTAGAGCATCAGTTGATGCATCGATTAACTGAACAACACAAGGCCCACTCTGTACTGCTAATTCCCAGTTCAAATCTAGTTCTGCATTACCGGTGTTGGTCACTTGGACACTTGTCGTGGTTATCTGGCCGGGGATAAAATCTGAATCTTGGTTCAGGAATGAAAAACTTAGCTCGTTCTCTGCCAATACCTCGATAACGAATGTGAAACTACTGGAAGTATTACCATTGGTTGACGCAGAGAATAGGTTAAACCCGTAGAAACCTGGGGTTGCATCACTAGGAATTGAGACTTGGATTGTCGTTTGAGTTGTACTTACCGCTGGAATATTCGCTAATTCTTGATCAGCAAAAACCAAATTCCAACCCTGAGGAATGGCACGACTCTGACTCATGATTGAAGGGGTTGTGCCCTGTTGCCATGGATATTCAATGTCGCTTGTCTGATTGAAAACGGTATCATCTGCAGCTTGCTGTAATTCAAGTTTCAACGCAGCAGATAACCCTGAAATTGAATCATTGGTATCAACTGATGCATTACCAGTCATAGCAGCATAAAGCACACAGGCAGCGAGATATGCTCCGCTTGGTGATGCGTGATTTCCACCACTGGTGTACAGATCATAAAACGTGTTGCCAGGAAGGGATGGATTCGCTCCCGTAGCCATTACGTTGTAGTAGACAGTCTTGAACCCTAACCCAACGGGAGCAATCCAGACATCTCTGGAAGGCGTTGTCATATTATCATGGTAGTCAATGTATCCGTCCTCTAAGCGATCTTGCATGTTGGTGAAATTTGAGTAAATCATTGGATATGTTGGATCGCCGCTGCGTCGTCCCCAGGTCATCATCAGCATGACTTCAGAACCTTCAGACTCGACTTCATCTGCGATTAGTATTGCTGAGTCCTTGCTCTCAATCCACTCTTGATTAGAGCGGGAGAATCCGGGAATCTGACTTTGGTCTTGTAACACAACAAAATCCCAAACATGACCCGAATCTCTTAGGCTTGTATTCCAAGTATTTCCAGATGTATTGATGTTATCCCAGTGTTGAGGTATTTTCATACTTGCACCAGTATTAGCGATGGTTGAATTATGCTCACCAACAGAATTGAATAAATCTGCAAGAATGGTATCAACATTATTTGTAGCGATGTAGCTGTTCCCATACATTAACACATCACTTGGAACTGTAACTGAAGTATTTGTTTGGTTTTGATTATTCGTATTATTGGAGTAGTTTGCCCAAAATCCTGATAGATCTGGCTCAGCATCTACATTCAAGAGAATTGTATCTGGCGCATTACCGTCATTGTTGACATCAATAGTGAAATTGTCGGTGGTGCCGGCAAACATTTGTTGGAACGGACCATTGGCCGAGTTGAATGATAGTGATGAGGCATAAGACGGTTCAACCGTCACATATGCGGTCATTGTGCTGTACAAATCGCCATCTTGTTCAGTTACATTAATGACAAACGACCCGCTATCAGAAGGTAATGCGTCGATTGCCAGTACTATGACTAAATCCACATTTGTACTTTGAGTTGGAATTACTTCACCCGTAGTGTTGTTTACTAGATTTATTGTCCAAGCATCGCTCAAGTCATCGGTATCCAAAGTGATATTGTAATGTTCTATTGAGGTACCATTGTTCTCAATATTCAAAGTGACATTTGCCGAATCTCCGCCCTGAAGAACTACGTGAGGATTATCTAAAGATAGGAGAATCGTATCACTTGCACTGGCGCTTCCGACCATTGGAGTAACACTTGCTGAAACCATTAGAATGACAAACAACATTGCTTTTGATGCACTACGCGACATAAGACCAAGTTAGGCGAGTGTGAACCCCCTATTGAGTGAATCGGAGGTTTGTACTAAAAATTACCAATCATTGAGATAATTGCAGTTCTCGAATACGATTTTCATCAATTCTTTCCCATGGGAATTTACCATCATCTGTCGGTAGACGTCCAAAATGGCCACCTGCTGCAGTTATCGAGTAGATAGGTGCCTGTAATTTTAAGTCACGAGCGATCGCACCTGGTCTGAAATCAAACACTTTTTTGACTCTGTTCGCTACCTCTGACTCACTTAGCGAAGATGTGCCAAAAGTTTCCACCCTCACACTGACCGGTTGAGCGACCCCGATAACATAAGCCAGTTGAATTTCACATCTAGAAGCTAGTCCCGCAGCAACTACGTGCTTAGCAGCCCATCTAGAGGCATACGCAGCGGAGCGGTCCACCTTAGATGGATCTTTACCGGAAAATGCTCCACCGCCATGACGACCCATTCCGCCGTAAGTATCTACGATTATTTTCCTGCCAGTAAGGCCTGCATCGGCGTAAGGCCCACCTGGGTCGGCAAACCGTCCAGTACCATTGACCACCAACTTGTAGTCACCAACCAGCAGCTCGGCAGGTATCGAATATTCGACAACATGCTCTCTTATTTGCTGTTCAATAAAGGCGAGTTCCTGTTCCTCAGAACCACCAAATTGATCTTTTAATTTGTCGTCATGTTGAATGGCAATTACAACTGTGTGCACTTTGTCGACCTCCCCATTGTCTTTGTACTGTACTGTGACTTGTGATTTACCATCAGGTCTTGACCATGGTAAAATTCCTTCCTCACGCACTGTGGTTAAGCGTCTTGATAACCTCTGAGATAAAGCCGCAGCCAGTGGGAAATATCTTCCTTTTAATTCGTCATATGCCTCAGTCTCTTCACAAGCATAACCAAACATCATACCCTGGTCGCCTGCACCTTGGTCAAGACCATCTTTGTTGACACCCTGGGCGATGTTCGCCGATTGTGTGGTGATGTGAACCTGAACTTCGCAAACTTCGGGATCTGTAGCGTCCATACCGATTGCATGTGAGGTGTATCCTATCCCAGCGCCAGCTTGTCTGGCGATAGCCTCGTAGTCTGGTGCATGCCCGTTCAAAGAAACTTCGCCAGCTAAAACAATTAGGCCCCTATCCGATTTGCCTTTGACGCACGTTTCGACCGCAACTCTTGCATTACTGTCGATCGCCAGACAAGCATCGACAATTGCGTCAGAGATGGCATCACATAGTTTATCTGGGTGTCCACTAGTCACTGATTCCGAAGAGAATAACACTTCACTCATAGCCCACTCCGATATCAATTACTTTATGAATGAATCGTAAAGATATATTGCAAAAAATTCTTATTAATCATATATTGTAAAATGATTCTCTATTGATTATGATTGAAGACAGCGAACCTTTCATGACCTAGGTCTATTCCCGCTGGTTCATGAGCAACTATGTGCCAACCCATTATCGCACACACACATTGGGAGAAATTCAAGCCAACGGTGCAAATTTAATCGATACCGAAGTTACTGTTGCTGGATTCATGGAGGCTAATCGTGGAAAAGGGGCTATTTGCTTTGTTGACCTTCGAGACGGAACTGGCAAAACTCAAATTTTCTTGAAATCTGACAACGTCGGTGATGCAGCATTAGACATGGTTCAAAGGATGACGCGTGAATCAACTCTCCAGTTCACAGGCAAAGTTTCCGAAAAGCGACCACCAAAATTGAAGGAAGGCGAAACCCCACCGCCACCGACTTACGAGGTCATTGCTGATTCTGTTGAAGTTATTGCTAAAGCAGAAGCACCTCTTCCACTAGGTGTAACTGATACTGTTCATGTAGAACTTGACACCAGGCTAGACAACCGGTTTCTAGATTTGAGACGCGCTCACATAGCAGCAATGTTCCGATTACGTGGCAAGGTCCTTCAATATGGTAGGGAGGCGCTAATTTCTGAGGGTTTCTTTGAAACTCACACCCCAAAAATTGTTGCAACCGCAACGGAGGGTGGCACCGACCTATTCCCTATGCAATACTTTGACACTCCTGCTTTCCTCAATCAATCCCCACAATTATTCAAACAATTGTGTATGTCTGGTGGTCTGGAACGAGTGTTCGAAATAGGTCCTGCTTTTAGAGCGGAAAAGCACGATACTTACAGACATTTGAATGAATTTATTTCTTTTGATATTGAATGTTCATGGGCAACTGATGATGATGTTATGGGTGTTCTAGAAAGAATGATACATCATATGTGGCAATCCATCGCCAATGATGAAGAATCAAAATCCTACATTGCAACTATCAATGAATATCGTGCTAGCAAAGGTGACGAACCTGTGGAAGTAATAGTTCCGGAACTACCATTCCCACGAGTATCATACTGTGACGCAATCCGAATTATCAAAGAAAAAGGCGGCGAAATTGAGTGGGGTGATGATATCGATGCAGAAAATTCTGATTTACTAGCAGAGGATCTACCGCAGTTTTACTTTTTGCCCCGCTGGCCTATGGCATTGAAACCATTCTACATCCATCAAGTCGAAGGGGAAAATGGTTCCACTGGCGATCAATTGAGCCGTGGATTTGACTTGAATTTTGGTAGAGATGAATTGACATCGGGTGGCCAGCGTGAACACCGAATGGACGTATTAATTGACAATCTTAAGAAAATGAATTTGGATCCAGAAGAATTCGAATTCTATGTCGCCGGATTCAGGCATGGTGTTCCACCACACGCAGGATGGGGACTTGGTGTTGAGAGAATTCTTATGAAACTAACAGGAGCGAAAAACGTTAGAGAAACAGTGTTGTTCCCCAGGGATAGAAAGCGAGTGAGCCCTTAGAGTTGATTAATCATTAGTCTACTTTGGCAATCATGTTACTAGATGTGCGGCAACTAATTTTTGTTGACTCTCGAAGCATGCTTTATCGCAGTTGTTCAGGTTCGTATACTGTGCGATGGTTTCAAGCGCCGTCCTTGCAATTGTTTTGACGGTGATTGATTCAACGAGAGCTGACAACGTTACCAAAAGAATCTCGCTTAACCTTGCGCACAGAAACTGTCCTGTGTGTTACTTGTCTGTTTCTTGAATGTAATAGGTGTTGATTTATTGCCGACACTAGCGGCTTTGATTTTCTTAATTTTGAATTTGAAGAATTGTCCTGTCTAAACTTACGGCGAGTTTTGCGCTCGGGTTTGTCCTCAAAACTAGACTCACTACCATCTAAACTCCAGTCGACCATAACATTAACAACGCCGTCGGTACTATAAACAGTTGTTTCAATCAGAGAAGATTTTCAGGCGAGGTCTGTGGGGCATAGCGCGTAACATTGCCGTCTATATCGATTAAAAATTTTTCAAAATTCCATCTAATTGCTCCTTTGTGTCCGTCAGTTCCGGTGAACTGAGTCAAGACCTGAAATAAATCCGTTTGGTTAGCGCCGTTAACGTCTACTTTTGCCATTAGTGGAAATGTCACACCGAATTTTTTGTCGGTAAATTGACAAATCTCTTCATGAGTACCAGGTTCTTGATTGCCAAATTGATTGCACGGAAAACCTACAACAGTCACACCGTCTCTTGTTGAAACTTGTTGAAGAGCAGTATAATGCCTAGTTAAGCCACAGGCACTTGCGACATTAACTACTATCCATTTTGTGGTGTTATCTTGACCCAATGTTCTGAGTGTTTGCTTGTTACCCATCATGTCATCAAATTCGATATCCAATATGTTGGCCATGACTCCAGCCTGAAGATTTGTTTGTTATAATATACTGTAATATGAGCAACCATCATAGATGGGAAACAATTAGAATCGACATGGCAGTTGACCGTATGCAATGGGGTGCCGAAGAATGGCAATATGCTGACCTGTACATGCCTGATGAGGACTCTCCATTTGCTAGCAAACACGGTGTACCATGTGTTATGTTGATCCATGGAGGATTTTGGAAATCTGAGTACAGCCTAGAATTGATGAAACCCATTGCTGAAGACCTTGCGGAGGCAGGTATCGCAGCATGGAATATTGAATTTAAGCGTTGGACAGAACAGGAGGATGGGGTTTGGATGGATACTTTATCTGATGTATTACGTGCTTGGGGACAATTAGCATTGTTGCCGGAAATCGATATACTGAGGTCGATGGTTATGGGACACTCAGCCGGCGGCCAGTTAGCTCTGCTTCTGGCAGCAAAGGCGGAAAGAAAACCTTGGCTAGCAATTGCCCAAGCGCCCATTACTGATCTAGTCGGTGCGGATCGCGCCAAATTATCAGACGATGGTGACGCTGTTAGGCGTTGGATTGGTTGTCCGCCGGAAAATAACGAGAAACTATGGTCGAACTTGAACCCTGTCGACAATCCACCAGTTTCGCCAGTTTTGTTAATCCATGGTGAAGAGGATGATGAAGTACCAATCTCCCAATCCGAAAACTATGCAAGAATAATGCATGCTAAAGGTGCTGATGTACAAAAAGTATGGTTGCCTGGCGATCATTACTCGATTATTGATGTCGCAAGTGATGATTGGTTAGTAGAACTTAATGCGATACTAGATTGGTTGTGATGGAATAAGAATATGTCATATGACCTTCTGGCCTTGCCATGGACTTGTTAAACAATGATTTCCCGTTTTCTAAAACAGCGTTAAGTGGCTATCATGCAATGATCTTTGGCGCTAGCAAGGGAATTGGTGCTGCAACTGCAAGAATGATGGCAATGGCAGGTGCTGATATTACTTTATGCGCTAGAGATTTAGTCTCGCTCCGGCAAGTAGCAGATGAAATCGCAGGATTTGCCGCCGGGAGGATAAATGTCAAGAGCATAGATTTAGAGGATTTGGCGTTGATTGATCTGCTAATCGATGAAGTTCTTGCCGAACTTGGACCGGTCCATATTTTGGTTAACAATTCCGGAGGCCCCCCCGGTGGTCCATTGATGAGTAATTCAGTAGAAGATTTCCACGCACCATTTACCAGACATCTACACGCCGCTCATCAAATCACAAAAAAACTAGTTCCGCAAATGGAATCAGCAGGATTTGGTAGAATAATACAAATAATTTCTACCTCCGTGAAGGAACCGATCCCCAATTTAGGCCTATCAAACACGCTTAGAGGAGCAATGGCGAGTTGGGCTAAATCCTTGTCTAATGAACTACCGCCATGTGTAACGATAAACAACGTATTGCCTGGATTTACCGACACTCAGAGGTTAGGTAGTTTGGCTAATTCGATAAATCAAAAGACTGGTAAATCAATCGATGAGATTCATGAGGGATGGATGAGCCAAGTCCCAATCCAACGCTTAGTTGACCCGCTTGAAACAGCCTCGGCGATAACATTCCTCGCCCTACCTGCTTCAGGTGCCATTCGTGGAGTTTCTCTAGCAGTTGATGGTGGAAGACTGCGAGGCATCTAGTTCATCTATACAAGTCAAACCAAACTGGATAGTGATCGGAAACATTGGTATCATCAATCGATGTATCAATCCCCCACGAACCGACCAGTCGACCCCCAAGATTATCTAGAGTTACTATGCGATCATAAGCACAATCTGTGGAAGATACTGTTGTATCTGCCAGGTCGTTTACCAACCAGTTATATTGTGGCAATCTCATCGGTGACTCCCACAATTCTTGTGAATTGGCGTAACTACAATCGGCGTTAAAGTCACCGAGAACTACTAAATCTGCTTCCATTGTGTTATTCTCTCGATAACTTTCGACCACTGAATGTAGTGCATCAATTTCCTCTAATGCCAAGGCAGGCTTGGTGTGGATTGTGAATAATGTCAGATCAAATCCCGAACTGTTGCCACTTACGTTCAATAATTCAAAACTCGCCAAATATGGTTCTCTTTGAAAATAATCATATTCAGTATCGTTATACAGATAGCCTTCACCGATTTCCCTAAACACGCTGGTGTTGTAGTAATACACATACTGTTCTTGTGAAGATTGATCGTCATCTTGCATTCCGCTGCGCGGCGACAGTGACATGTTCCAAGTATCCCCAGATGCATTGTTCAACTCGTCGAGAAATTCATAGGGAACGGTTTGGTCAATGTCTTTGATTTCTTGTACAGCAACCATATCATACTGCAGTACTGTATCGACTAATTGGCTTACCACTTCCGGCTTACCCATCTTGGTTTTGCCGAAAACTTTGATGTTGAATGTGGCAATTCTAGCGACTTCAGAACGATTTAGCTGAGGAATTTCTCTACCTTCAATCTCATCATCACCATCGTTTTCCGGTTCTGTTTCAACAAAAACGAAAACGGTATTTTCCTCCTTGTGGACAAGTAAGTGTATGGTCATAGGTGCGAGAATCAAAATTGCTACCAGACTTAATGCCTGCAAGTAGCCGTCCATCGAACCCATGATAGTTCGAAATTCCCTCGAGTTATCAATATTTATTGTAAATCACCTCGGAAGAGGTTATTCATGAGGGGTAAATAGCACCGCCATGAACGGAGAGGTAAGTGCTGAGCAAGCAGAGAAAATCATCGCTATGCTCACAGAGGGTGAGGCGATGGACACCGTGAATGCACCTCTAGCACTGCGATTAATTCCTCTGGCCGAGGAGTTAGGTAAAACTGAGTTAGTAAGTCGTTTACTGAAGCAGGCAGAATTAACTGCAGTCGATGAATTAGAATCCGGATGGGTTAAATTTGAAACGCTTAGAAATGCTAATTCCTCAATTGATGAGTTTGTCGAACTTGCTGCATTAGCGGAGAAAATGGAGAAAGGCGAACCGCTTGCTGCCGCAGTTCTTCACCATGTTGGATTAGTTTACCTAAGCGCTGAAAACTATGATGATTGTCAAGTCTTTACCACTCGTTCAATGAGAATTAGAGAACAGATTGAAGACCAACCTGGATTAGTGTACAGTTTGGCGGTTCTAGAGGCGTGTGACAAACGCCAAAATCGACATGATTCAGCACTGACGCACGGAACTAGAAGATTAGAAATTTTAACCGCCATTGGAGATCAAGAGGGGTTGATGGAATCACTGGCTGATGTTGCGCATACCCAAGCAACATTAGGCACGTTTGACGCAGCAATCGATTTGTATAATCAGTCGCTTGAATTGTCAAATGATTTGGAGGATGTTTCTGGACAGTTTGTGGCACGTTGGGGACTTGCCGATATTGCTGAAATACAGGGAGATTATCAAACCGCAATGCTTCATCTATCCGACTGCCTGCACTCATTTATTGCATTTGGTTTACCTGCGCCAACTCAAATTCGTGAGCGCTTGGATGCTTTAACAAAATTATCTGGGCCTAGCGAAGAAGAATAACTAGCCACATCGATTATGTCCTAAGAACTACTCGCATGTCCAGTGGCAAGCCATGAAGCATGACATTTTCTTCTCGATTAGCCAGACACCTGATGTCAATGGTGTTACGCCCTCAGAGAAGCAAATGTTCGAAAATTATTTCCAGCAACTCAAGCATGCAGATACCTTAGGATTCGGTGTTGGATGGGTCGCTCAGGCACATCTTTCTACTGAAACTCAAAAATCGAACACCATGCCAGTAGTGCCACATTGGCAAGGAGAGGTTGGCCTTTGCACAGATTTCCCACAACTAGCCATGGAAAGTTTCCGCCAAACCGAGAGGATTGAAATCGGCTCCGCAGTTGTTAGTATTCTAGCAAGTGGTGGTCCGATTGCTCAAGCGGAACGAATTGCCAATACCGTGCAATTTCTTTCGATGAATGACGAGAACCGTAAATTACATGTTGGATTTAGCGCAGGAAGATTTGAATTTATGGCTAGACCATACGGCATAACTCCGAGAAATTCTTGGGAAAGTGTCGCTTGGAAAGTTATCCGTGGACAAATATTTCTCGAAGCAAGTGAGATTTTCCTTCGATTGCTGAAGGGGGAGATTATCTCTAGCAACCAAATTCGTAAAACCATTTTGACCAGGTCTAATTTCCGCACCGATGAACATTGGCAAGCGGTTCAAGAGGCTTATTTGACAGAAAACCCAACAGCAAATGCGGATTCAATTACCATACCAAATCGTTACCGATTCGAAGAAATATCAATCATTCCAAAACAATGGAGACGTGAACAATTACAACTAGTGGCAGGGACTCATGACCCCATTGCTCAAGAGTTCGTGAATACTATTTTGCCAGTGAGAGTTTTCAATCTTTCAATTACCTCACCGGAAATTATTGACGCAACCCATCAGAGGATGGCTGAACATTATCACCCCGAAGGAGGTGCATGGCAGCGAAGTTACATGCCTAGAACCAGTTTCGTATTTATTAATGATGAGCCGGGATTAACCGAAGAACAACAGAGTCTAGCTGCTAATGTTGAGGCTGAACAAGCACTCCAAGCATACTGGAACGCATTAGAGGGCACAATCGATCCCGACAAGGTCTCGAAAGCAGCTAACAATGCTTTGATTGGCAATCCCACCGAAATAGCAGAACAAATCGTTGACAGATTCCATTCCCAAGATACTATAATGGCCTGGTTTGATTTTTTTAACCATGATTCTGATAGGGTTTGTCGAAATATGACAGCATATATGAAAAAGGTCGTCCCGCTAGTAGAAGAGATGTTGGAGGCAGGGCGATGAGCGACAAGAAAATGCCGTCTGCGGTCCGTGAAGGTAAACCTGGTAGTTCCATGTTTCCTCAATCACCCCTAGGTGAAAGTATCCCGGGCATTTCTACTGGTCGAGAAGTAGACTGGGAGCCATTGGTCGATTACCGACGTAATGGTGTATCAGAAACTACGATTCACGGTGCCGTAGCTTGGGCTCACGGGGACAAAGTGATACATTCCTTTGGCGGTAATGTTCTATGTTATGGACGCTCAATGATGAAACCATTCATGCTAAAAGCATTCACTGAGGAACTGAAAGATGCAACTTGGGAGCAAAAGGCAATCTCAGTCGCTTCACACAATGGCGACACTGAACACGTGGCTACCGCACAATCTCTGCTCTCCGAAGAGGAGTGGCCACTTATGCTTACACCCTTAGATGTCCCATTGATACAATTTGGCAGACAGGTTCGTCGGCCGAGGAGATGGTATCACACCTGTTCAGGGGAACATTCCGCTATCCTTCACGGATGCAGAAAGAAAGGGTGGAATCGGGCAGGATATACATTACCTAACCATCGCGTTTTCAAAGCTTACATGGAACAAATCCGCAGTTATTTGGGTGAGGATTGGAAACCTTTGAGGATTGCCAAGGACGGTTGCGGTTTACCCACTGTATCCAACACAGTCGCTGAACTTGCACAAATTTACGCAGGATTAGTCAGAGACAAGGATGATGACTGGATCTGGGAGGCAATGATTAGGCATCCGGACCTTGTCGGTGGATTTAACCGATTGGATTCCACAATCTTGAAAGCCGGAGAAGGAAAAGTGATTGCGAAAGAAGGGGCTGATGGTTTGTTAGGACTCGCTATTGAGCACCCAGACTATCCCAACGGTTTGGGTATTGTTATCAAGATAGCACACGGTTGGAACTCTCAAGCAACTTGGTATGTCGCCAGAGCAATACTAGGGGTTCTTGGAATTGACTTGCGCAACCCATACCCTCTTCACAGACAGAAAGCATTCATAGTGCCAGGTATTGTCCCTCCAAGATACCTTGATGCTCTTACCGATATTGATACATGGGATGAATGGGACCCGGATAAAGACAGATGGACTTACGACATCGAGGTGTAAGGTTGCAAATTAACAATTTCATCGAAGGGAAATTTGTGCCCCCTCTAGATGGTGATTACCTCGACAATTACAATCCCGCCACCGGAACAATTACTTCACGGATTGCTAATTCTACCAGTAAGGATGTGGAGTTAGCCGTTCAAGCAGCGCAAAATTCGCGTCATTATTGGGCAGATTTGCCAAGACACGAACGGGTGGATTGGCTTAGGAAAATTGCCAGAGCGTTAGAATTACGCAAAGACGAAATTGCGAGCATTGAAAGTATGGATACTGGTAAACCGATTAGCTTAGCACAACGAGTAGATGCTGCACGTAGCATCAGTAACTTCGAATTCTTTGCCGACCATACTGAAAATTTACCAGACTTGGAATTCAAAATGGCTGATGCGACAAATTACGTCATTAGAAAACCAATTGGAATTGTCGGCCTTATCACGCCTTGGAACTTACCGCTTTACCTCCTGACGTGGAAAATTGCTCCTGCTTTGGTAATGGGTAACACTATCGTTGCAAAGCCCAGTGAGTTGACCCCGCTCACTGCTAACCTGCTGTGTGAAGTATTAGTCTCAATAAAATTCCCTCCCGGTGTCATCAATATTGTGCATGGCTTGGGCCCAGGTGCAGGGCAAGCAATCTTAGAACATCCGGACATTAAGGCAATCTCATTTACTGGTGGAACATCGACTGGCAAGATAGTCGCAAAAACTGCAGCACCAATGTTCAAGAAACTATCCTTGGAGTTAGGTGGTAAAAACGCCACAATTATTCTTGACGATGCTGATTTACCAAGTGCTGCACAAGGTGCTGCTAGAGCCGCATTTACCAATTCAGGGCAGGTGTGCCTGTGCGGTTCTAGAATCCTAGTTGATACCAAAATATATGATGAATTCATGTCGCTTTTTATTAATGAAGTAGCGGCAATGAAGGTCGGCAACCCCACCGAGCAAGATACCGACATTGGCTCGGTCATTTCACTAGAACACATGGAAAAGGTACTTTCCTACATCGAACTTGCAAAACAGGAAGGCGGCAAAATCGTATCTGGTGGTGAACGGTTAAATCTGCCCGAACCAAACTCTAATGGCGCATTTATTGCGCCGACTGTCGTAACAAAGTTGAGCATTGATTCTCGATGTGCAACTGAGGAAATTTTTGGTCCTGTTGCATCAGTTCATCCATTCACTGGTGACGATGAAGCAGTAAAAATGGCCAATAAAACAGAATACGGTTTAGCGGGATCTATTTGGACCTCTGATTTAACGCGCGGCAGGTCTGTTGCAAAGCGAGTTGAAAGCGGCATTTTATGGGTCAATACATGGCTGCATAGGGACTTAAGAACGCCGTTTGGCGGGGTTAAAAATTCTGGCGTTGGTCGAGAAGGAGGCGATTGGTCATTAGATTTCTTTTCCGACTTGACTAACATCTGTGTAAAAGAGGATTGAACATATCTTGATAAGTAAAACAGCCAAATTAGCACCATGGCCGTGTCAGGAAACTTGCCACTTTTTGTCCTGCCTATGGTATTAGTTCCCGGCGAGATACAGAGTCTACGGATTTTTGAGCCACGTTATCGACAAATGCTGGATGATTGTATACTCGATGACAAGCCATTCGGTATGATAATGACCGACCCATTGGTCCATCACAACGGCTGGAGTGGCCCCAGAGCCTTCGGTTGCGAAGCAGAAATAATAAGCCATGAAACCAAAGGAAGTAATCATTTTATCGAATTTGTTGGTCGCAGGAGATTTAAAATTGACAAGGTTATTGACCCCGCCTTACCACCATTTGAAGATGAATCAATGGCCGATTTAATCCCTGAAATCGGCATCCTGCCTGATTTAGAGACAATACTCGATAGAATTCCCGACGATGCAGAGCACTCCAAATTGTACTTATCTGCTGAAGTTACGTTTTTCGATGACGAACATGAATTATCAGAATACCAACAAGCCGAGCTAAAAATGACCTTGAATGGGATTTTGAACAAAATCGGCGGCATATTACAAATCGAAAAAGACGCCTTAGATGATTGGATTGAGGACAGGACCGAGATGGTAATCGATGAAAGCGCATCATCGATGTTTGCGGTCGCCGCATTAACCATTAGCGATCCAGAATACAAGTATCAATTATTGTCATGCACTGACTTGAAAGAGGTATTTCTACAACTGACAAGATTCCTTGCTGAAATAGACGTTTAAACAAATCTGGATACACAGTGACCTTCAAAACTCATAAGCCGGTGGTATAACCATGTCCGTTCACGGTCAAGCCAAGAAGGTCACCACTCATACCCTACAAGAAATGAAGCGTGCGGGTGAAAAAATAACTATGCTCACTGCGTATGACTATTCACTTGCCAAACTGGTAGATAGTGGAGGAGTAGATGTAATTCTCGTTGGAGATTCAGCATCTAATGTGATGGCGGGACAAGTAACAACAGTGCCAATGACGCTTGAACACATGATATATCATGCGCAGTGTGTCAAGCGAGCTGTTGACCGGGCATTAATTGTAGTCGACATGCCGTTTGGAACTTACCAAGGCAACTCCGCAATCGCTCTAGAATCGGCAATCAGAATCATGAAAGAAGCAGAGGGACATGCGGTAAAGTTAGAAGGCGGAGGTGAAATTGTCGAATCAATCAAGCGTATCTTGACCGCCGGAATTCCGGTAATGGGGCATCTTGGACTCACCCCGCAATCAATTTACAAATTTGGGACCTACAGCGTTAGAGCGAAAGAAGATGAGGAGGCTGCCAAGCTAATCGAGGATGCGAAAATACTCGAGGAGGCTGGATGTTTCGCTATCGTGCTAGAGAAAATTCCACGAGAGCTAGCCAAAAAAGTTAGCGAGGCGATTACTATTCCAACTATCGGTATCGGTGCGGGGCCTGATTGTGACGGTCAGGTATTGGTTTTACATGACTTACTAGGCATAACAATGGATTTCTCCCCGAGATTCCTGCGAAGATATCTCAACCTCGCCCAGTCAATAGATGGTGCTGTGAAACAATATTGTGAGGACGTTCGGACTGGCGACTTCCCCAACGATTCGGAAAGTTATACCTCATAGTCCGACGCTATACGCTAATAAGGCGCCTGAAAAGGATCCTATATCTACTGCGAATGCGTGCCAAACGCCATATCTAAACGGCGGCAGTTCATATCTTCCCCAAGAAGTTGAAATCCAGACCCATAGAAGTAAGGCGCCATAACCGCCACAAAATAGCGCACCCCATCCAGAAAACCAAACTATGAAAAAAATCAGACCTGGCAGAGCAAGACCTAAACTATATTCATACCATCTTGAGGCTTCATCTCTTACAAGGGTAAAGTAAAGAATTGGCGAGAGAATCAGTGAAGTCAAAATAGCACCTTGAGGAGGCGATGGCCAATTATACTCAGGAGTTATGTATTGCTGGAACAATATACCGACAACCATACCAAAGACGGCTGGAGCGAGAATATGTCTAAATCCAGTATCAAAATCCAAGCCTCTGGCACGGGCTAATTCAGAATCATTAGACGAACTTACATAGACTCTAGCTTGTGATTCATCCCCGTCCATAAATCTCCCAAACCCTGCTGGTGTTTGAGCCTTAGGGCATGAAATTCTAGCCGCTTATGATATAGGCAACTTAGTCGTGGCGTGATACATGGCGCAAGGCGAGATTGTTGCTGGCTGTTTAGCACCCCACCCTCCGCACATAGTTTACGCAGAAAATCCCGAACAAAATGAACCGGTTGCTGAAGGTGGCTGGGAACAACTCAGGTGGGGGTATGAGCGGCTCAGGGAATCACTGAGCGGAATTGAATATGACGCCATTGTCATCCTGTCACCACACTGGCAAACCTACATCGGCACTCATTTTCTCGGGCTGGAGAATTTTCAAAGTCTGTCTGTTGACCCAATATTTCCCAACCTGTTCAGATATCATTATGATTTGAATGTCGATGTAGAGTTATCTCAACAAATACACGATAAGGCTAGAGATGCTGGGCTTGCAGTAAAAATGATGAATAATCCCGATTTTAGAGTAGACTACGGAACAATTACGACTGGCCATATGTTTAGACCACAGTGGGACAAACCATTGGTGGTAATTTCCAGCAACAGATCTAGTGCGTACTATTCGGTTGAAGTGATGCAGGAAATAATGATGGAACTAGGCCGAGCAACCCGTGAAGCTATATTGGAAAGCGGCAAAAAAGTGGTGGTACTTGCGAGCAATTCACTATCTCATCGACACTTTACCAGTGAGTCTGACATCCCCGAAGATATGAGTAAAGAACACATTACTAGTCACGCAATGCACTTATGGGATATGCGCATTATTGATTACATGAAGTCAGGTCAGTGTCAAAGAATCATCGATGAAATGCCAGAATTTACTGAACAAGCGATTGCAGAAACTGATGGAGGAGCATTTACTTGGTTACTATCAACCTTAGAAGTACCAGATTATCCCGCAATACTTCACGGCTATGGAACGATTATTGGTACTGGAAATGCCATAGTCGAATGGCCTGTATACAAGCACAAGGAGGCAGCGTCGTGACAACCGGCGAGATTGTTGAATCTTTTGTCGTACCAGTACACCCCCACACTGTCCTAGCCCCGGAGCAAAATGAAGGTTGGAGCAGATTAAGACAAGCTTATGATGATGCTGCGAAAATCATTGCAGATTCAAACGCAGATTTGCTTATTATTTATTCAACAACTTGGCCTAGTATAATCGGTCACCAACTTATCTCAGACCCCAACCCTGAGTGGGTAATGGTAGACCATGACTTCCACGACCTTGGCTCAATTCATTACTCATTCAACATAGATGCAGAGTTTGCCAAATTATGGGATACAGAAAATAAAGCGCGCGGCTTGCAAAGTAGATGCGTTAACTATCGAGGATTTCCAATAGATGTTGGCTCGGTAGTAGCATTAACGCTACTTAATCCCGATAACAAAATTCCAGCGGTAATTATCTCATCGAATGTTTATGCCGACCGTAGTGAAACAACTGTTTTGGCCAAGGCTTGCCTAGATGTGATACAGAAAACTGGCCGTAAGGCTGTTGCAATAACCGCCATGTCATTGTCAAATCGAATGTTTACTGAGCACATAGAACACAAAGACGATCGGATTCATTCCCTAAAAGATGATGAATGGAATCGAAAGATTTTGGAATTCCTCGGTGAGGGTAGACTCGAAGATGTAGGCCAATTATCAAGGACTATCCAACAACAGATTAGAGTTCAAAAAGTGGTTAATTTCAAACCCATGTGGTGGCTTTCGGCAATAAATGAAAATCGTAACGATTTAACAGGTAATGTGCTTGCTTATGAAGCGATTCATGGCGCTGGTTGCGCAGTTGTACATCTCAACCCGGCTGCATCAGGTTTCGGAGATAAGGAGTACGATGAAGATAATGTTGAAGTTTTCACTGGAGAACGCGGAGTATTAGATTCCGCAACAAAAGAATCAACACCAACCCAAACCGAATCTGGTCCTGCATTGTGGGAGCCAACCAAAGCGAAGGGTTCGGTTAACACCGATGCTGCTCCCAAACCAGTTGGTGCCTATCCGCACGCTCGCAGAGTTGGTGACTTGCTATACTTGTCAGGTGTTGGACCACGACAACCCGGAACTAACGAAATTCCAGGGGGGCCAATTCATGATCTCGATGGCAAGGCGTTAGATTATGATATCAAAGCCCAGACCAAAGCAGTTGTTGACAATATAACAAGAATCCTTGAAGAGGCTGGTTCGTCAATTGACAAAGTACTGGATGTAACTTCTTTTCTAGTTGATATGGATCGAGATTTTCAAGGTTACAATGAGGTATGGGCTGAAACATTAGGCAAAGTAGGCCCAACACGGACCACGTTAGCAATAAGAGCCTTGCCGACCCCGATTGCTGTTGAAATGAAAGTCATCGCCAGCATTTAATTACCAGGTTTTGGACAAATATCAGTGATTTATTTAGTAATCAATAATTACTTTAGTTGTTTACCGGGGGATAACTGCATTAAATATAGTATAATGCGCTAAGTTATCAACATCAGGAGAGGTTTGTGTGGACATCAAATCAACAACCGATAAACTACTGAAAGGTGATATTTCAGGGGTTGTGGCTGAAGTAAAATCAACCATCAAAAGATCATTGACATTAGTCGGATTAATCATCGTAACTGTTGCCGCTAGCATCGGTTCAGGTTTGTTTGTTCTACCATCGTTTGCTGCCGCTGTGATGGGTCCTGGTATTTGGCTTGCTTTCTTATTAGCAGGATTAGTTTTCCTACCAGGTACCCTATCCAAATCTGAACTTGCCTCTGCGATGCCGGAAAATGGCGGCGCATATGTCTATCTTGAGCGCTCATTCGGTCCGCTGATTGGGACCATCAGCGGTTTGGGATTATGGGCATCATTTTTGTTAAAATCGGCCTTTGCTCTAATCGGGTTTTCTGCATACATGTATGCGGTCACAAATTACCTTAATATCGAAACTAATTCCATATTTGTCATTATGTCAGCTCTGGCGTTGATTACTATACTGAACATATTTGGTATCAAAAAAGTCAAAGCCTTTCAAACACCAATTCTTGCACTAACGACAATTTTGATACTGATTATTTGTTTCTTACAATTATTCGAGGCAAGTTTTGATTTCTCCAGACCAATCGATGGCGCATTTGAGGTGTCGAAAAATGACCCAGTGTTGCTTGCTGAGGCCGCTGCTTTGGTGTTTGTTGCTTATGCTGGGATTTACAAAGCCGGCGCTTTGGGTGGGGAAATTAAGGATCCGGACAAAAACCTACCCTATGGCATGTTGATATCGTTGTTACTAATCACTTTGCTATATGTTGTTGTAACATTTATCATGATGGGTGCTGTTGATGGGGAGTGGTGGCTGACCTCTAGCGGGGAACCTAGAGAAGACCCAATCTTCGCTTTTGTTGATGCGGTTGCATCAACAAAAATAGGTATTGCAATGGCATTATTAGCATTTTTAACCATGATTTCAGGAGCGCTTTCAGGGCTCCTTGCTGCATCAAGGTTCCTCTTTGCAATGGCCAAGGATTGCCTGATGCCCGATACCTTAAGCGATACTAACGAACGCTTCGGAACACCGCATTGGTCGATAATCCTGACTGGAGTTGCAATGGGTGTTTGTATTCTAACATTACCCGTTAAGGATGTTGCTAAATTGGCATCCGGTTTTCAAATCATGGTAATAGTTGCATTAAATGCCTGCGTGATTGTTCTCAGAAAAGAAGTCCCGAAAAATGATTGGTACAAGCCAACATTCAAGTCGCCCTTATTCCCATTTGTTCAGATCTTTGGCATTATTGCTGGTGCGATATTAGTCTACTTGATGGGAGTAAAAGCGCTTATTGGTGCTGTTGCTGCACTGATACTTGGACTTTCGACCTACAAGATATACGGTGAGAAAAATTACCTCAATGCCCGCATGAATTCAGAAGCCGAGTGAT
>CAYPPO010000032.1:0-22501 GCA_964412625.1 uncultured Candidatus Poseidoniales archaeon | reverse complement strand
AAATTGAGCAAATATCGTCGAAATGGGCTGAATTATACAACAATCTAGTCTTGGAGTAAAGCTTCAATTGCTTTGATATACTCGGTTTTGAAGTCTAATACCGTATTTTCTAGTTTAACTCTTGATTCCTTTAAAGCAACTAATGCATTACTAAGATGATTTACGTCACCCCAACCAATTGATTTCCCTAGATTCTCTGCCATACAGATTTCGCCCATCAAGCAATTAGCGTTGACTATACTTGGAATGCCCAAAGAAGCAGCATCAAACATCTTTGTCGATAACGCACCATCAGCAATATTGCCGCGCTGAGGATTGTACATCGCGTACATGACGTTCGTTTGCTGGAGTATGGTGCTTAAGTCGTCTTTTTGGAAAGACTTTTCAATCACATATTTTAACCCAAAATCGTCACTAAATTGCTCAATGCTCATCTTGACTCGGTCGTACTCTGTTCCTTCGCCTGCAATATGTAAGATTGGTCTTTGTGGTTCCGGAATAAGTTTTACAGCCGCCAAAAGCAGTTTGATACTAGTCAAATCTCTAATCCTACCAATATGCGACACCGTCCAATCTTGACTTTTGGGAAGCGGCATTTGTACTGCAGTTGCCGGCCTATTTTCTATTACCGTCGAACCGTAGCCGTATTTTGCCAACCACTGCTTAAACCCTGGATATTCACCGTTTTTAATAGCACCACTAGAAGTAAAGATTTGATCTACATGCTTGAGTCTTTGAAGTAATTTTCGCTGCATCAATTTACTAATTGTTTTCCTTAACGCTGATTTAGGGTTTGGCATCAGTACCCAAGTGTGTTGTAGATCATGCATATCAAAAATCAGTTTAACTCCGAGCCTCTGCTTTATTTTACAGCCGACAATTAGGGTATCAGCATCATGACAAACCACGACATCTGGGGCGTTTTGCTTCAATCTTGTAAGGACTGAATACTGGAATCTACGAATACCTAAACCTGTTTTTAACAGGCCTCCATAAGGCGATTTGCCCAAATGATAACGAATGATTTTAACGCCATCAATTGTTGCTATCGCTGGCGATGTTTGTTGGCGGTCATACGCATGAATGGTTACCTGATGGCCTTGTTCACTCAACCATCTAGCTGAATCAATAACCCTGGGGTCTGGGTCACAGGCATTTGTTACAATCATTGCAACATTCGCCATGGTTGTTGGTAGCAAGTCATCGTCAATATTGTTTTGATAAAATATCCTCTAGAATTGCCACACTATGGGACCAATCTAAATTTGCCTCAGCGTAACTTCGCGCGCCGGTTTGAGATTGTCTTAATTGCCCAGTATCTAGATTACGAATAAAATTAACAGAACCTTCGACAAATTCGTTTTCATCAAACAACATCAACCAATCACTTGAATTCTCTAGTTGATGTCCTGTGTGGTCTACTCCAAGTACAATCATCCCGCTTGCTAAATATTCGCCACGCTTTAGTGGACTTGCCAAACGCCAGATTCGTTGATTAGGCATTGGCAAAAACCCGATATCGTAACCTGAAAGATGATTTGCCAAGTTTTCTGAATCCAAAATTTCGGTAAAATGAATTTTTGCGGTATTGAGCCTGGCTAATTTCGAGCCAAGGTCGCCATTACCGTGCAGGTGTAACTCGACATCGACTCCAATTTCGATTAATTTCGAATGAATACTAATTAACTGCATCAAACCTCTGTTTGAATCTAATTTACCGTGATAGCACAATTTTACTGGCGATGATTTTTCGCCTGTGGTAAATTGTTTAATGTCAACTCCCGCAGGGAGAGATATTGTTGAGGTGTGGGTAGCACCTGTATTTCTTGAAACAAACTCACTGTGGGCTTTTGACACTACAAAACCTACTCGTTGGTAGGTTTGTACCGATTTCCAAGCCTTGTTCCAGTAACGCCATTGTAATTTTGCTAAGATATTACTATCGGCAGGAGGGCTTCTGTCCATCAAAACCCAGGGAATATTATGCTTTTGTAAAGTCTTAATCAAACGTCCAGCGATACGCCAATCCAAAATTACCACCGTGTTGTTTGATGGGAGATTTTTACCTAGCCAATGGTTCATGTTTCGTCCTAATGTTATTGATTTTAAGCCTGGAATTTGACTAGCAGTAATACTTTGATGGATCCATGGATAGTGTGCGTGGGTCCCTGCTAAATCTGGATTCACGAAAGTAACACTATGCCCCCTCTCAACCAATCCAGCGCCCAGTGATTTCTGAGTAGTTGCACATAAATCTGCCATTTTTCGACCGGAAAACCAGATTATGTTCATGTTACTCACAACAATGCCAGTCGCTCTGTTACCAACTCGTCGATACCGTCTTGAAAATCTATAGTCGGTCGCCAATTCAAAATCTCCTTGATTCTACCAATACAGGCCATTGAATGACGGATATCTCCCGGTCTTTCTGTGCCGAATAGTGGCTCGAGGTAGGAGTATTGTGTGACTTTGTTTGCCAATGATTTATTGATTACTGAAACCAAGTCAAGTAGGCTTATTTTGGTCTCTGTTGCAACATTGTAAACATGATGAGATTCGCCCTTCCAATCACCTTCAATTAGAGTCATGATTGCTCTACAAACATCATCAACATGGACAAAATCTCGAGTTTGTTGCCCATCACCATTGATCTGTGGCCGAATGCCTTGAGCCATCATGTCGGCAAACTTTGGAATCACTGCTGCATAAGCCCCATCAGGTCTTTGTCCTGCTCCATAGACGTTGAAAAATCTCAAACATGATGCTTGTAATCCGTTTGACCTTGCCTCGATAATTTGCTGTTCATTAGCCCATTTTGATTCGGCATATGGAGATAGCAAATGTCCTGCAGCCTCTTCTTTCAGCGGCAAGGTCTCTGCTTCTCCATAAACCGCAGCACTAGATGCAACAACTAATCTTCTAACCCCGTCTGCCAAGCACGAGTCTATCACATTCTGAGTCCCATTAACATTTATTTCCATGGTTTCCGCGGGATTTTCTACTGAGAGTGGTACTGAGACTTGTGCAGCAAGATGGACTACTGCGTCAGACTTACCAACTAGATTGGCGACCAATGAACGATCCCTAATGTCGCCGATATTGACTTCAATTCCCTTTGATTCGAGACTTTTGGCTGTTGCTTCCAAGCCTGTAGATAGGATATCAAGAACAATTACATTCCACCCCTCATTAGCTGCAATAGTAGCCAGCCTACTGCCAATAAACCCAGCACCGCCGGTGATTAGCAACTTGCCCATGGCGACCCATGGCAATAGAGATATAGATATACTGTAGCAAAAATTTGTGATGGTTTACTTTATGTCGATAATGGGGGCTTTGCCCGAGTAAAATAAGCGAACTGTCAATAATGTTGACTATCAGCAACAATCGTGTCTGCTCCATCAACTGATGAGCCATTCGATGAGGGTCGTGGAGTTAGACGGCTAGAAAAATTGCAGCGAGAAAATCGAAGACTCAGGGAAACTGTTTCCTTCAGATTAGGTTTTCACTTGACTGATGCCGTGAGAAAACCATGGAAAATAATAGTTCTGCCATTATCATTTCCGCTACTGTGTTTGAAAATCGGGTTAGAAAGGTTGGGAAAAATACCACGAAATCACCATATTAATGAGGAAAAAAACAATTTCCATAGCACTAATACAACCATCCTCTTTCCAACAAATGGAGTTGGTTTTGGACATTTCACTCGAATGTATGCCTTAGCAAAGGAATTGCGTAAAAAAAGGCCGGAAATGGAAATAATTTTCTTCACTACAATGCCAACATTACACGTGCCTTATTTGGATGATTTCCCAACCTACCACTTGGCTGGCAAGCATAAATTTGACGAAATGGATGCCACAACTTGGAATATGCTAGTAGAAGAAATGTTGAGCCTGATATTCGATACCCATGCCCCAAAAAATTTCATTTTTGATGGGGCATTCCCATACCGTGGAATGCTAGATGCAATACACGGAAGAACAGATTTGGCTAAGATATGGATACGAAGAGGTATGTTCAAGAGAGGTAAATCTGTGCCTGCAGGAAGTATCGAACATTTTGACCTTATCGTTCACCCAGGTGATGCCGTAGAGGTCAAGGATTCAGAAATTCAACATAACGTTGAGATTTTGAAAACCGAGCCTATTTTGTTAATTGATCGGGACACTATGTTTTCTAGAGTAAGGGCACGGAGTAGGTTAGGAATCCCAAATGATGCTGTTGTAGTATATGTCCAACTCGGAGCTGGCCAGATTAATGATATTGATTCAGAGATAAGGATTACAGTAGACTGTCTTTTGGAATATGAGGAGGTTTTCGTAGTGATTGGAGAATCCATGCTCGGCGAGAGGATAGAAATTTCTACCCCTCGAGTGACTATCCTCAGAGATTATCCCAATTCACTTTACTTCAACGCATTTGATTTCTCTATTCAAGCCGGAGGCTATAACTCGTTTCATGAAATGAGAAATATGAAACTACCAACATTGTTTTATCCAAATTTAAACACCGGAATGGATGATCAAAAATCTAGGTGTTTGGTTGCCGAAGATGAGGGCTGGGGAATAGTAAACACTAATCGCAATATAACAAATATTTCCAAAGATATCAAAAAGTTACTGAAATTGGAGATGCCCAAAGACGATAATTTAACTCCACAAAAAAATGGTACTGAGACAATTGCAGATAGGATAGCATAAGGTGATTTTATGACAGGTGATTCTCAATGGATGCTACCATCAGAGATTTTCGATTATCTTTGTGAGTTGTTTCCGGATGGAGGAAAAATTCTCGAATTTGGTAGTGGCGATGGAACCCGAATACTTGCCGAAAAATTCGACATCTGCTCAATAGAACATGATGAGGTGTGGGCCAGTAAACGTGACACTGAATGTCATTTGATTCCCATCAAGCCGAATCGCGCCTCGACAGAAAACAACCAGACTGGTTGGTATGATGTTGAGGAGGTGTTGAAAATTATTCCCGATGATTTAGACATCATAATAATTGATGGCCCAAATGGAACAATAGGCAGACATGGTGTTTTATCAGTACTGGAGTCATTGCCAAAAAGTGCGACATATATCGTTGATGATGTTCATCGAGATGCTGAATTGGACTTATACAACAGACTAGTTCTATGGCATGGTGGAGATGGTAATATTTTTGACAGCAGTTACGAGTCTGGCGAGTTACGCCAATGGGCTTCTATAACTTAAATTGGGGGAGTTTTACGTGGAGAAGTTAGAATTAAACATACCTCTCGATACCAAATTACCAGCGATTCAGGGATTCGGAAACAACTACGCGTTTATACAGAAACAACTGGGTACTGTTGAACCTGATATTCCTATTTCGATAGTCTTGCCGGTTTACAACCGAATCGATATGTTGAGAAGAACTATTGCAATGCTTACTCACCAGACTTATCCACTCGAACTAATTGAAGTAATAATTGCTGATGATGGATCTGATGATAACCCTGAGCAGCTTATAGATGAATTCAAGCAGTTTTTTGAGATAAATTATGTACGGCAAAGAGACGAAGGATACAGACTTTCACACATAAGGAATCTAGGCGTTAGGTCTGCAAGACATGATAATGTCATAATTCTAGACTGCGACATGGCACCTGTTCCAAACCTTGTCAAGACATATGCGGAATGGTTAGTCTTAGACTACAATGTGATTCTTATCGGCCATAGGAGATATGTGGATGCAAATGACATTCCCCCTAAAGATGTACTAAACGATCCCGCCTTAATGTTGGATTTGCCACCTGTTGCAACAAAAAATAAAGTAATGGTAAAATCACCAAGCAAAGACTGGAGAGAGCCAATTTATCAAGAGACAAATATGTTATTGGATTCACCTCATCCATTTAGGACCTCATCATGTGGAAATGTTGCGTTTAACCGCAGGATTTTCAAACATGCCGGAGATTTTGACGAATCTTTTACTGCATGGGGTGCAGAAGATAACGAATTCGGCTATAGGGTTTGGAACGCTGGATATTATTTCATACCTCTACTTGACGCACTAGGTCTGCATCAAGAACCACCCGGCGGAAGGGAATTCGTTGACCGTGAGGCTGGAAAACTAGTCACTAGGCCAATGCTCTTGGATAAAGTCCCGACCTACAGAACATATAACCCGGAACTAATTTCAACTACACCATCGATTACTTTGTTTACAGTAACGAAAAATAACGTCAAAAATATCGAAGACTGTATTGAATCAGTACTCTCACAAACATTTCGTGATTTCAAACTGATTATTTGTGATCTCAACTCAACAGATGGCACTTGCGACCTTCTTCAAGAAAAATATCAGGACAATCCTCAAATAAAAATTTATCAAGAGGATTTTTCAAGCCATTCAGATAGTTATAATTTCTGCGTCCGTAATGCGACTGGAATGTATTTAATGCAAATCGACCCTTCTGAGACTATTTCACAAAACTGTCTGGAAATTATGTTCAATGAACTTGAACATGACCCCAATTTCAGTTTAGTCTGTGGAGGTACGAGTCATCATAAACCGAAGGAAGCCTCGGCAGAATCGGGTTCGTTGAGTTTAGAATTAAGTAGAATAGATTCGTTAAATCGTTTGAATTTCCCAAAACCGGTTCTGTTCAGAAAACGAGATTGGTCGCGTGCAGGGGGATTTAATAATCACAATTCTAGCCATGTCACAAGTTTTGATTTCTATTTTAGATTATGCGAAATTGGTAAAGCAAAACAATGCCTGCAAAAATTAACTTCTCGTAAAAGCAATGACGATATTTCGCCTGATGGTGACATATCGGAATTTAAGATATCGATTAACAGTATACTCCAAAGGCAAGGCCTCTCGAGGTTTAAGATAAAATCTAGAACCACTAAAAATGAACCTAAAGTGGCAGAAGAAGATCCATTTGTATCAATTGTTATAATCACGAAAAACCGAAGTCACTTAATTGAGGATTCGATAATCAGTTGTTTAAACCAAACTTACCAAAACTTTGAGCTAGTTATTGTGGATGATGGATCAACAGATAATACGGAACAAATAGTTAGGAAATTTAATGACGAAAGAATTCGATATCTCAAAAAAGAATCAAGTGGAATTCCAAAATCAAGAAATTTTGGTGTTAAAGAATCAAACGGTGAATACATAGTCATAATGGACGATGATGATTTAATGCTTCCAAATAGAGTAAGAGAACAAGTAGATGCCGTAACCGCTGACTTTGTAGGAAGTCACGGAGGTTGGATTGATCAAAATTCAGATTACGAGCATGAATACTTCCCCGGCGCTCCCCATGGATACAGTCAAATTCTATTTGGTGGCAAGGTAATGCTACATCCAGCGAGTATGATTCGAAGAGATATATTGTTAAAGTTCCCATATGATGAAAAATACAGCTTTGGAACTGACTATGTCATGAACTTGGAGATTGCAAAAGCAGGATATAGATTAAATCACACCAATAGCTACATTCTGCTTAGAAGGTTCCATGGAGGAAATGTCACTCTTACAAACGCCGGAGAACAACAAAACACGGCTAAGGTTAGAGTTAGAGAATTCCTTGAAGAGTTAGATGAAGACACTGAAAAAAGTATGCGTAACGAATGGAAAAATACGAACTATTGTGAAAACGAAAAACCTAGTTTTGACCAACTTCAGAGTTACTTTCCGTGGTTGAATCTCAATAACCAAACTAATCAATTGACAGATGAGGGTGCAAACGACAATTATGATGTTTCTAAACGATGGACTCAGAAGGGAAATATACTGAGTTTTGATGCATTAACCAGATCGGTATTTTTTGAAATGCCACTCGGTTGGAGGCTTGAAAATACCCATAAAGACTTACTCAGAGTTGCACACTATGTACTCACCTCTCCGTGGGAAAGTGGAATCCTAGACGATTGGAAACCTTCTAGGCAAAAAGGCTGGCGAAACAGCCTTTCTTTTAGTGGAGGGGTAGATTCAACTGCTTGCATGTTGTTAATGCCGAGCGACACTATACTGTGCTATCATGAGAGAGCGGGCTTCAAGTCCCAACTAGAACACGCAAATGCGCATCATTTCATCAAAACTCTTGGTAATGACCACCGCCCTGTTCTGGTAGTAAAAAGTAATCATGAGCAAATAAGAACTGATCGGGGAAAAAGTCCTGGCTTCAGTACGGATTTAGCTGCAGCAGTACAGAATATCCTGCTAGCAGATTATCTACAACTTCGCTCAATTGCTTTGGGTTTGCCGTTGGAAAACGCATACCTATTTCATGGACACACCGGAAGAGATTTTGCAGAAACATACTTCTGGAAACATCATCATGAGATTTTGGCAAAAGCAGGATTAGAACTTGTGTTCCCAACCGCAGGCGTTTCGGAGATGATTAATCATAAGATTGTTGAAAATTCAAAATATAGTGATTTTGCAGAGAGTTGTTTACGATCTAATAAACAGGGGAGCGTGTGTGGCAAATGCTGGAAATGCTTTAGGAAAAACACCATGAAAGGAAAAGGAATCGAGATCGTTGGGGAAATCGCAATCTTTTTGGAAAAGCGTCCGCTTAAGCAAGCAGTATCGACTTTGTACGCAATACAAAGATTGCCACCGCATCAGTTAGAAGAAATTAGAAACTCATATCCAGATTTGAAAGATATGTTAGAGGGTGATTACTCGTTTATTGAAAAATATGCCCCTATGGCTTTGAATTTACTTCCGATTAATCAGAAACCAATAATTGAAGAAAGATTGGATCAGGTTGCCAAACCAATGAGCGAAGAAGAAGTAGAAAGACTCCTAACCATTGATCTATCTAAATCATGAGTTAATCCAAATATCTATTTTTGACTGAACACTAGTTATTTTGTATTGATGGGTGGAGTTTTGGTTTCTAAAATTAAACATATCTTTGAACATAGTAGTATGATTATCGGGGCCCATTCTAACCATGTTTGGTATTACAAAACTTGGGAATATCGCTTCTTCAACAAAATCTGTTGTGGAATCGTAGATTACCGTTTGATTTTTTAATAAATATTGTAGTATATCCGTTTCAGGATTAGAGATAACAACATATTCTGCATTATTGGGATTGGAGAGTATGTTTATCGATTTTTTTTCTAAAAGTTCGGTCAGTTTTCCCTTTATAGATTCTGATTGTTCGTCAAATGAAATTGTATTTTTTATAAACAAGTCCGATTCTGTAAAATAGTTAATATCTGTAACTTTATTGAACCTCATCGACCTCTCGTCAATGGTTGTTTTATCTCCGCGAACACTTATCCAATACATTTTGTTGGTGGAGTTACACTTTCTTATCGCTTCTAATATGCCTGCGTAAGGGTACTTACCGACGAAAATCAATTTTTTTGGCTTATGTGCTCTAATCAATCCGAGAATTAAATCCTCAATAGCATAGTTCCATTTTTTTGGCTCAATGTCCCATTCAGAACGAGAGGGTAAGTGGTGATTAAATGACACATCAATTAATGGTTTACCAATACCCAATGAGACTATCTTTTGCGAATAAGCCATACTTTGTTTGACAAATGCTCTCTGTTCTTTCTGGCGCATTTTCTCTAAGTCATAAATAACCAATAGATCCGCTGATTGATTCGGATTTAAATCATTGATTTTCCTTTTCAGCTTGAGGAAGCGGTAAAAAAGCAAGATTGGCAGGAAGGGTAGTTTCCAAGGAGCGAGTATGGATTGCCTTATTTCATCACCAAAAGCAAATGAGTAAGAATCCTCAGCTTCTTTTTCAACGCATATGTAATCAGTCATTAGACTCACCTTCATCTAGAGCATAGTAGGCTGCAAAGGCCTCTTCAGGTGTGCCAATCATGACAATTTCGCCTTTATCAACCACCCCGACACGGTCACATATATCTTTCATTAATCCAAATGAGTGAGATACAATTACTACCGTCCCTGTTTTTTCAACCAATGAGAGGATTCTTCCTTTACTTTTTTCTCTAAACTGAGGATCGCCAACTCCAAGCACTTCATCGATTAGCAATATGTCAGGTTTTATTGCTGTTGCTACCGCAAGCCCAAGTCTTGCTTTCATTCCTGCTGAGTAAGTCCTGATTGGTTCATCAATAAACTCTCCTAATTCACTAAACTGAATAATCTCAGGTAACATTTCCCGCATCTCATTTTCATTGTGTCCAAGAATACTTCCATACAATAATGCATTTTCTACGCCGGTTTGATGCCCCGAAAATCCTGTTCCTAAACCAGCCAGTAAAGATATACTTCCCGTTACCTTACACTGCCCTGCATCTGGAGGATATATACCAGATATTACTCTCAGAATTGTCGATTTACCGGAACCATTCTTTCCTATCAGACCAAATACTTCACCAGAATTAACTTTTAATTCAATCTTTTTTAACGCTGGAAATGATGTGGTTTTTTTAGTCAATTTATCTTTGATTACAGACAAAATTCCTTTTAATTTTGGGAATTGTAAATCGACATTATCAAGAATAATTACTGGAGCAGTCATAGATATTTCACCGCCCTTCTCTCATACTTTTCGAACAAAATACTTCCAATAATCCACATAACTATTCCAAATGATATCGTCATAAAAATTATCTCAGATGGAAGTGTTGTTGCGTTTCCATCTAAACCATGTCTAGCCAAAGTTATCGGAGTCAGCATTGGGTTGTATGTAGCAACCTCACCAAAATAACCTCGATTCAAGGCCATCTCGTAAGTCCACATAACTGGAGATACAAAGAATCCTGCTCTAACAATAAAGCGAATCAAATGTTCAATATCTCTGTACATGCAGTTAAGAGGTGCAAGCATTATTCCCAAACCAATCGCTAGAAATCCCGAAAGAAATACGGAGAGAGGAATCAGTAAAAGATAAATTGTTATTGGTAATTCGAAAATAATTATTATCGGAATCACGACAATACAACTCATCAAAGTAATAACAATATTACCCACAACAGAGGTCAACGGGAATATAATCCGTGGAAAATAAACGAGGTGAATGGTATTTCTGTTCCCGCTTAGTGAAGTGACCGTACCTGTTAGAGATTTACTAAAGCATCCCCAAATAATAATTCCAACCAAAACCCAAACAGAGTACAATTTATCGGGGTTACCTGCAAGCATGTAGAACAAAAAGTAGTATACTAAAGCTAACAATGCAGGCTCAAGAAATGTCCAAGTGTAACTCAGCATTGCATTACGATATTTCCCACGCACTTCTCTAGTAACGAGATTTTTTATCAGAAACTTGTGCCTAAATGCCTCATTGAGCGTGTAAAATGGTGCTTTGAATAATGATGGTTTGAGCCCAACTTCCACCGGTTCTGTGTGTGGTGTGACCTCATCCATGACATCCCGAAATCGAATGACTTTAAGAAATAGCCATTTATTTTTTTAATTTCTCAGCGAAACCTCTCATTTCATGAATAAAGGCTTCTTGGCGAGTTCATGGACTGGCTGCAAAATTTTTCTCACAGGATAGAGCAGAGGAAAATTACTGTGGGCATTATTGGTCTTGGATATGTTGGTCTACCAACTGCAATAGGCTTTCATGATGCTGGTTTTACCGTTTGGGGTGTAGATATTTCGCGGGCCACGGTTGAGAAAATTCACCAAGGAATCAACCCCACAGGCGACCCTGACGTGAATGACATCATTCCCCAGCCGGGGGCTGATAGATGGAATATTACTACATCTGCTGCAGAGGCTGTGCCGCATTGTGATGTCGTTCTAGTTACCGTACCTACACCCATTACTCACGATTTAAAGCCTGATTTATCGTTTATTGAGGCGGCTGGCCAAGAGGTTTTTGGCTCGATAAGACAAGGATCAAGAACAATTGTTGTTTTAGAATCGACAGTCTATCCTGGTGTTACCACCCATACGTGGTTACCAATTATAAAAAATCTCAAACTCAATATCGGTGTTGATGTCGACATTGCTTATTGTCCAGAACGCTTCAACCCTGGAGATCCTGCCCATGGAGTTAGGAATGTGGCTAGAGTGATAGGTTGTTCCAATCCTGAGATAGGAGAAGCACTGGTTTCGCTATATCGAAAATTAACCAATGAAGATGTCCGATATGTTGGAAAATTAGAGGTTGCAGAGGCCGCAAAAGTCATTGAAAATGTTCAACGCGACATCAATATTGCATTAGTTAATGAGTTAGCTACCATTTTACCTGAACTTGAAGTCGATGTTGAAGATGTGTTATCTGCTGCTGCAACAAAGTGGAACTTCCACCGCTATACACCCGGAGTTGGAGTTGGTGGCCATTGTATACCAGTAGATCCCTATTACATGATTCAAAGAGCAGCCGATGTCGGCGTTTCTGCTGGCCTAATATCTGCGGCTAGAGCGGTTAATCGCTCGATGCCAAGTCATGTCGCAAATACACTCAATGACTTACTAAGGGACTCTAGCGTTCCTATTGATGAGCCAAGAGTCTTACTACTTGGTTGGTCCTACAAAGCAGAGGTTGGAGATCCAAGAGAGACTCCTGCGCAACCCTTAGCCGAGATGTTGATTGCAAATGGTATCAAAGTTGGTGCTTGGGATCCACACATGTCGCTCGGAGACTACCCCAAAGAGGTAGAAGTAATTGCCAATATCGATGATGCCGAAGGTTACGATATCGCGGTTTTAGTTACGGCTCACCAGGCTTGCCTAAATCTTGACTGGGATAGGTTACTTCGCCAAATGAGGACTCCAATAGTTTACGATGGCAGAAGAGTACTCAACCTAGATTCTCTGGAAAGGTTGGGTTGGCAAACCTATGCTGTCGGTAAACCAGTTTGATTATTGGCGACCTGCATCAAACATTTCTCTGAGGCTACCGTCTTGCAGCATCTCTAGGGCAATATCGGAGCCACCGATCAATTCACCGTGGACAAATATTTGTGGCATGGTGGGAAAATCAGACCAGGCACAAACCGATGGGATTGCTCTTGGGTCCGACAAAATATTGACCGCCGCAAATGGCTCGCCCAATTGCTGTAGCGCCTGTGCTGCGCGATTAGAAAATCCACATTGTGCATTGTTAGGTGTTCCTTTCATGAATAACACCAGTGCGTGTTCGTCGACTATTGCTTGCAATTCTTCTTCTGTCCAGTTCATTTCTTTCACTCCTTATTTCTCATTATTCGCTTGATGTGAACGCCTTGTCCACCACCATGTGGATCGAATGCAGTATTACCAGCAGTCTCTGCTTGTTTAGGCGTCATGCACTTTAGGTCAAGTGCGTGAATGGGGTTTGGGATGTGTTGTTTCATTACCGCAAGCACTTGCTTTTGACGCTGCAGGGGTCTAACGCCTTCAAAATCTTCCGAGATTACTCGAACGTGGAAATGATCACCCGAGCCATGCAAGTCAATAACTTCGACAATAGCATTTGGTACCGCTTTTAGAACTTCGGACTCTATCCAACTCGTCGCAACCATGCTCGCACCTCGTCAAGGGCTTACAAAACCATCATTTGAACATGTGGTATAGAGTATGCTTCAAATGAAGCGGGTAGAGGGAGTATTATGTCCGAGTTGGTGACTAATCAAGCTGGTCGCGAACTAAACATGGGTCGTGACTCAAGTTGGTTGATTGGTGCAGACATCTTTGCGGTGTTTTTAGCGCTTATTGGGCAAGTCGTACTCACCCGAGCCCTAATCACTGAAGACTATGGGATATTCATTATTGCACTCGATGTTTTTGCTACAACATTTCTCATCGTTGATTTGGGGCTGCCAACCATACTAACGCGCGATGGTGCTAATTGCGTCAATAAGATCTGGGATGCGATTTGGCGTATCTATTGGATTCAATTTATGTGCCTAATTCCGTTCATTGTTGTCGCCTTATTTGGCGTTACCGTGATTGTTGATGACTGGCCTTCATATCTGCCCGTAATTGTAACGTGTATGTTAATCGCCATTGCCCACATTTTCTCTTACGCGCCCAGAGCAGGGTTACGTGCTGCTGGTTATGCATGGATGGAAGCTTGGACGAAAGTGATCGAAAGAATAGTTGCGGTTTCTGGTTATTTGATATTATACTACCTTGGTAGTACCTCGGTTGAGAGTTATGCGTTTGCGTTCTTGGTTGGCGCAATGCTGGGGCTAATTTCCGCGATTTTGTTTGCTAAATTTGCATTGAAACCGAGTTTAAACAATTCTGCATGGCAAGACCTTGATGAGTGTTGGACTAACAATAAATCACTAATTATGCAATCACTTCCCTTTGCCATAACACTTGGAATACTACCCTATGTTATTAGGATTGAGAAATTCATTGTTGCTGGCACAATGGGTGTTGATTCTGCCGCATTGTTCCATGTTGCACAAATCGCTTGGTTGGCGGGGCTAGTAGTGCCGCAGGCTTTGCGTGCAGCATTATTGCCCATTCTCGGCCAAAGAAGAAATGAAGATGGGAAATTCTTTGCTTCGATTGAAAAATCTCTAGACTTATGCTTCGGTATATTGCCTGTAGGACTGTTTGGCGGTGCATTATTGATACAGTTCCTCCTACCTATTGCGTTTCCTGAGCAATATACTGACGGAAGTATCGGTCCTTCAGCTGTTGATTTATTCATGATTTTATTGGTTGGGTGGTGTTTAACCTTACTCGCAACGCCGAGTTACACCGCTTTACAAGCCGGGGAGAATCCTTGGAGATTTACTATGTTTATTGGATTTGTAGTCGTGTTTGGAACAATCATTGGATTTATATTGATTGGTTCGATGGCAACTTCGCCAACTCGCGGACTATATGGGGCGGCAATAGCATCAACCCTGTCCTCTGCTTTCTTACTTTTCTCATCAATCCATCTAGCCAAACTGTGGGTAATAGTTCGACAACGAAAAACTGATTTCATCGCCGCATTCACGCTATCGTCAATAACTTGTTTTGGATTTGCCACAAGTTCATTGATTGCAGTAAGTGGACTGGTATTATTCATGTTTACTCCAAGAGGCTGGAGAGCAATGACTGCCACTGATTATTGATATAATCAAATGAATAACTCTCCGGCGTGTCAAATTTCTTTTCCCAATCATATTGCAAGGCTTGTTCGATTGAGTCAGCCAATTTTATCGAGTCATAGTCGTCTACAAGACAGAAATCTTCCAAGTAATTCTTGACATCTCCCACATTAACTGAAACCACTGGTGTACCGCAGGATAGGGATTCTCTTGCCACTAGTGGGCCTGATTCGCGTAAAGAAGTAATCAAGGTTACATCAGCAACTAACATCCTATCCCAAACTATCGTTCTAGGTTGCTGTCGAAGAGTGGTAATTCCAACAATCCATCCCCTACTTTCTAACTCCTCACCTGTCTGTAAAGCAAGATAATGGTTTTTTTCCGGCCTTCTTGGATCGGCTGGAAACAGAACATCTAGTTTCTCTTTTCGCCAACGTCCCCGCCAGTTTTTCGGCTCAGTAAGCCATTCCTCCTCTACTGCTGTATGACATCTAATTATAGTGTGATTAGAAATTTGTTCTTGTTCTGCGATATCTGCAAGACGCTGGGAAACGGTTACTACTTGGTTGGCTTCCTTAGCCAAGCGAGAAATGTGGGGTCCGATGTTCGAGTCTTGTAGCCCAACATCAAAGTCGTGACCGTGAACTACAGCAATCCATGGAATGTTCATTTGTCTTGCCAATCTATTGGCTAATTCTGCAACTGGCCAAATAGTGTGACAGATGATTATCTGTGGTTGCCAGCCATTAAGCCAATTAGATACTTTTTTGCCTATTCGTTTCATACTCCCAGTAGTAATCGATGGATAGGGATAGCCGGGTAAGCCCCAAAACCTCGGGGCAAATACCTCAACCTCGCCATGTTGGAATTTTACCGGTGCTTTGGCAACCCCAGTTAGTGTTGAACGTCTAGATTCTTGATATTTGAGCATCCTTGGCAACGGATTAATCACCTTAACTTCGTGCCCTTGTGCCCGCAACAATTCTACATTATCACTAACAAATGTGCCCCTTGCTACATTAGTTGGAAGAGGATATAGAAGAGATACAACAAGAATGCGCACATTGTCACCTTTATTGAATCATACTTCAAGGGCTGTTTGTAATATTGCTAAATTTTCTTTTACTGTACCCTGATCGTTAAACAGTCCAGAACCAACTACGCAATTTGAAACACCCCATTCGCCAACGGTAGCGATATTGTGAGACTTTATACCGCCGTCAATTTGAATTTGAACCATCCTGCCACCATCTTTTATTTGGTTGTCAATCATTGATTTTAAGCGTCTTACTTTACTTTCTACGGTTGAGATGAATGATTGCCCACCAAAACCTGGGTTTACACTCATAATCAAGACTAAATCCACCTCTGGTAGGATTTCCGTAATTGCCTCTAATGGTGTTGCTGGGTTGAGAACTACTCCAACCGATGCACCCGCACCTCTGATTGCCATAACCAGTCTGTGAAGATGGGTAACTGCCTCGACATGCACTGAGATATGATCACAGCCTGCATCGATGTAATCCATGTAACAATCTTCCGCATTGCTAATCATGAGATGTGCATCAAAAATGATGTGCGCAGGGAGGGAATCCCTCAGCGATTTGATTAATGGTGGACCGAAGGTCATGTTTGGAACAAAATTTCCATCCATTACATCCAGATGAAGTCTATCAAGGCCCGCATCAAACAGTTCCTTACATGATTCTGCCAAATTTGAAAGGTCTGCGGTTAGAATACTCGGGGCGATTATCATGTGAACAATCCAATCCAACTGATGGATTCTCAAGAGCATTTTGCTAAAAACTGTATTATTTGTCGCACAAAGTCTCATAATACTCCTGTCCTAGGATACCTTAGTGAGAACATGGGTGAAGTAAGAACTGTCAGCGATTCAGAGTACGAAGATTCAATCAATAATAGCGAGTGGGTCTTAGTAGATTTTTGGGCGCCGTGGTGTGGACCCTGTAAGGCATTGGCTCCCGTTTTGGAACAGGTCGCCAATGAAAGAGAAATCCTAATCGCCAAGGTAGATACCGATTCAAATCCTGCTAATGCTGCGAAATTGGGGGTCAGAGGCATACCAGCACTGTTCCTCTACAATAATGGAAAGCTTGTAGCTAAACAAAGTGGTGCTGTGCCAAAGCCTGCGTTGCTCAATTGGATTGACCAGCACATGACTGCAAATGACTTCTAGGCTGAATTAACATCCATCAACAATCTCTCTCTCAAGGCTTCATGGAGCCACATTCCATCCTCTAATTCTATCAAAATCCCATAAGCGATTAACGCCTTGGGAGGTGGACCAGACCACATCGACTGTTTGGCTAATTCATCCCACGGTAATGGTTTGTCATGGTTGGCCAACTTAGTTAATAATCGCCTCTCGTCCTCCGGTAGTTTAAACAAAATTTCATCGTCAAGGAATTGTAACCAGTCGATGTGAACAGATTGCCCGTACAACTCGAACAGTTCCAATGCCAGAGGATGACCTCCGGTTTTTTGGAAGATTACCTCCAAATCTTCTGATACCTCTAATTCCCTCATCCAGTCTTTCATTTCGGCAATCGATAAGCCTTTGAGCGGTAATTCCGAAACTAAATCCCGGATATGAACATCCCTTCGATCGTAAACAGATGGTCGGCTTCGTGAAATCATCATTATTCTCAAGGGAGAATTCTGTGAGATTTGTAACATGGCACCAAGTAATTTTGCTGACTTTTCTTCGATGTGGTGCACATCGTCTAGAACAATTAGCCAATATGGAGGGGGCCCGCCTGATTCATTTTTGAAACGTTCACGAATAGTTCTAGCATCTGTCAAATAAGCAAGTAATCTCCGGCGCAGCAGATCAACATTCACTTGCCCACCTGGATTGAGTGGCAACGTTTCAATCAAATTGTATGGGTCGTGTGATTCATCGATGCCAAACCGATGAAGTAAACTGGTCGCAAGTCCTAACGAAGTATCCCAGGGTTGGCACGGATACCAACAGACTGACAAATTTGGAGTTTGGTCGATTTGTTGATTTAGCCAATGAGCCACTAAGGTCGACTTACCAATACCTGCTATTCCGTGAACTACCATACATGGTCTACGTTCTTTGAACCAATCATTAAGCTGGTTAATCTGCTCATTTCTGCCATGGACTACTCGAGTCTTTGGTGGTTGATTATCGTAAGTCGCGTGAACACCGGTCAATGCTTTCAAGCGCCCAGGCGGATTTGTTGAATCCCCTCCACTGCGGTTTGTTATCGCCCCGAAGCGAATATCGCCGTATGTCAAAACACCTTCGTGTTGGGCGTGCATCAGAACCTGAAGTAATGATATGTTGGCATCCAGTCGATTGGGAACGTTGGCTGCTTCAAGTTCTAACAAATCGCCATTACTGTCGCGAATTACAATCATTATTGACGATAGTTTTTGTTTGATTTGGATGACTTTGTTACGACCTTCTTCCGTGAGCTGCCAAGTTTTTTGTCGTCGATCATCGCCTTTGATATTTCTTGTATGTTCTGAAACTAGATTTTTTCTCAGTAATTCTCTCATTGTTCGGCTGACATTTGGTGGGTGCAATGCGCATGATTCGGCAATTCCTGGCCGCGTTAACTCAGGGCCAACAAAGTACCTATCAGACTGTATATCATTTTCCAACAAATGTAGCATCACGCGGTCTTGAACTGGTATATTCACCTTAGAGATGCCTGCGCTCACAAACATGCGAGATTTTCCTATAACTAAGCAATTGTGATTCATTGCTGATTTAGCGTAAGAGCAATTTAACCATAATACCTTTATTCAGCCACCATTCCGAGGAACATGGAAATTAAAGGTAAGGCTTTTTCAATTCTTATCTTGTTGGTTTTATCGACTCTGCCGCTAATCGCCTCGGCAGATTCTGATGGCGATGGTGTAAGTGACGCATCGGATGACTGCATATGGTCGTCAGGCACCTCTACTGTGGATAAAATTGGGTGTCCTGACCTGGACGGTGATGGTATTTCCAACATAAATGACCCATGGACAACACCAAATCCTAACTTTGAGACAGAACAAATTCTCAATTCAAATGAAGATTACAACGATATTGAATACTCAGGAGATGGTCACTCCGTAGTTACTGGGTCTGATGATGATTTCATTAGGGTTTGGAACTCAACCACGTTTGTCAACCTACGATCTGCTAATCTAGGTTCAAATGTTAATTCTGTGGCATTTTCTGCTGATAATAACTATGTTGCTGCAGCTGTTAATGATGATACTGTACACATATTTGATGCAAACAGTATGACGAATTTATTTGGCCCAATAAGCGTTGATGTGGGTGGTAATGACAGAGTAAACGATGTTGAGTTTTCTCCGGATGGTAGCCTGTTAGCAGTTGCAATTGGCAGGGAGGATTTTGGTGATCCAACAAGCGGAATAGTACAACTTATTGACGTGTCAACTGGTAATTTCTTCAGTTCGGGAATCAACCCCGGCGGTGAGAACTGGTTCTATGATACTGCTTTTTCACCCGACGGTAATTTCATTGCAGTTGCCAGTGAAGGAGACTGGTATATTTCTGAACTCAGCACAGGTAATACTGTTGAGGCAGTAAGTTCGCCACCAGATTCTGTTAATGCTATTGCATGGTCGCCGGATGGGAATTACATAGTCATGTGCGGTGCTTACGAATCGAATGGTGCTAGGATTCAGATTCACGAATACGACGGAGTTTCTTGGCCAATAATTTGGGAAACACCTACAACAACATCATGTTCATCTGCAGACTTCTCGCCCGACGGTTCAAAGTTTGTGATAGGACTTTTTTGGTATGAAGCCGATGGGGCTACAGCAAAAATCTATGAGACCACGACTGGGTTGTTAGTCGACGCCTTCTCTGGCCCTAGACCGGGTAATTGTGCTGGAACTTTCAACAACCAATGCGGACAAATTGACGGTGTCTCGTGGCACCCAGATGGGAGTAAGATTGCAACCTCTCACACAAGAAATGACGAGGGCGCATACTTTTGGCTGGCAGATATTGACGAAGATAATGATGGTTACAATACCACAGATCAGGGCGATGGTGTTGTAGATGCTTTTCCAACTGACGGCAGTCAATGGAGTGATACTGATGGCGATGGATATGGCGATAATCCAGATCCTGCGACTACACCTGACGCTTGTATAGCTCAGTTTGGTACATCAACAGAAGACCGGTTTGGTTGCCCAGATAGTGATGGTGATGGATGGTCAGATGACGGAGATTGGGCACCTAATGACCCTGAGCAATGGAAAGATAGTGACGGTGACGGATATGGCGATGAATATTACTTTGAGGTTGTAAACGCTTACCTCCATGTCAACCAACGTGGAGATGCCTTTCCAAACAATCCAACTCAATGGAATGATTCAGATGGCGATGGATGGGGAGATAACTATGCCGATCAGTCATGGAATGAATTTAGAGATGCAACTTGGCCAGGCATTATTGTACCCGGAGCCACCGAAATTGACCAATTCCCTTTGAATAACAATCAGTGGTTGGATACAGATGGCGATTGGTGGGGAGACAACCAGGTTGGCGATGATGCTGATGCTTGTCCTAGTATTTACGGTAATTCCACTGCTGATAGATATGGTTGCCCTGATACTGACGGTGACTCATATTCTGATCCAACAGCGAATTGGGGTCCTGTCTCATCAACTGGTTACTGTCAGGCCGATGGGGTCCCCCTCGACCCTACTCAGTGGTGTGATAGAGATGGCGATGGATATGGCAACAACCAAGATGGAAATAATCCAGATGAATGTCCTGATCAATCGGGCTCTTCAATGATTGATCGGATCGGTTGTCCTGACACAGATGGTGATGGCTATTCCGATCAGGGAGATCCGTTTCCCGATGATGGGACGCAGTGGTCAAACAGAGACGGTGATTCTCAAGATTGTGGAGGAGATAACCAATCCGGAAACAGTCCAGACGTTTTCCCAGATGACCCAACTCAATGTAAAGATACTGATGGTGATGGTTACGGAGATAATGCTGCAGGTAACAACGGCGATGCGTTCAAGTTCGACCCAACACAGTGGTCGGATTTTGATGGCGATGGATACGGGGACAATAACGGAACTGGTTCGATAAATGGCGACATTTGTCCAACGTTAGCAGGTAACTCGGCAAACCCAATCTCAAGAGGTTGTCCTGACAGTGACGGGGACGGATTTGTTGACCCTGAGGACGCCTTTCCCCAAAATCCACTCCAATGGTCTGACCGCGATGGAGACGGTTATGGCGATGAAGTAAACAGGCCTGGCGGCGATGACTGTCCTGATACCTTTGGAACCTCACAAGAAAACAATCGTTTCGGGTGCCTTGATACAGACAATGATGGCTGGGCAGATGTCGATGATGAATTTCCAGAGGATAATGAACAATGGAAGGATACTGATGGTGATGGGTACGGAGACAATTATCTCTGGACGGTAACCTATATTCAAGATCAAGAAGATGAGGAAAGAATTATCCAATTGCGTGAGCAAAGAGGTGATGCATTTCCAACTCTGCCCGATGAATGGAGTGACCAGGATGGTGATGGATACGGAGACAATAACAGTGATGATTTCCCGCTTGAGGTCACCCAATGGAGTGATTTTGATGGTGACGGTTACGGGGATAATTTTACTGCTGGTGCCTACCAACCTGACGATTGTACAGAGATTGTCGGGACTTCATATCGCGATGTTTATGGTTGTCTAGACTACGATAATGACGGCACCAGCGACACATCAGACCCCTGTCCTTACGACCCAGATATTTTCGAAGGTAGAATTGGTTCTGTTGTGTGTGAAGTTACTGAGCCGCAACAAGATGGAGATTCCAACTCTGAGTCTGCAGGCAGTAGTACTGAGACCTCACTTATTTTCATTGGTATTGCGATTTTAGTTTTGCTTTCCATAATCGTCGTTGCTCAATTCTCCAAAACCTTAGCCAAGAAAAAATCCCGCAAGGAGAGGGCCGATGAAGCAATGGTCAATTCGGCATTTTCCGAAGAAGATGAACGTCGTACTGCTTGGATTGATTATTATGTAGCAAATGGACAATTAGATGAGGCTAGGGCACTGGGGTGGGTTGACAACAATCCAAATGAATTACCCCAATGGAAACAGTTTGAGATTCAACAGCAAGAAGCTCAGGATGCCGCTATACCAAACATGGTTAATCTCGATGATATACTATGAGTTTAGTGCTCTTTGACGTTTGGCTCTTTCAGCGAGATCGTCGTCGAATGATAAGAATGGCAAGTTATTCCAATCATCATCTGAATCAATTGCTCTCAATGCCTGATTGATTGACATGACTTCAGTTAGTGTTAAGTTCATTGGATTAGAACCATCCGATAACTCATATCGATGTCCAGGCAGAACCACACACTGTCCATCGAGTTTCAACAGAATTTGTCGCAGATAGAATAACGATTTTCTCTGCTTGTCTTGGTCTCCGCCAAATAAGTCGGTTCTGCCGCAACTTTCCA
>CAYPPO010000031.1:0-22503 GCA_964412625.1 uncultured Candidatus Poseidoniales archaeon | reverse complement strand
TGGATAAGATTAGCAAATATGAATAAAAAAACCATGGTTATTGCTGGCAAGATTTTAGATTTCTCGGACGCGGTTGGCATGGGACTCAACCACGAGACACTGTCCCCTTTTACTGTCTTTTCCCTTGGATGTATTTCTATGGCCATGCACACGCTTTCCTCACATGGGAAAAATAAGCCAATTCAATCATAATGTTGAAGGGCGTTCGGCAACTTCGTACCTATATGAGCGAGTTGTGGGTTGAAAAACACAGACCTCGTTCGGTCAGCGAGATCAGAGGGCAACCAGCAGTAGTCCAAAGGCTAGCGATTTACGCAGAGAAAAAACAATTCCCACACCTACTTTTTGCGGGACCCCCAGGTACCGGAAAGACCACTGCGGCAATGGCTCTCACCAAGGATGTTTTTGGCGATAATTACAAAGAAAATTTGCTAGAAATGAATGCCTCGGATGAGAGGAAATTAGAGAGTATTAGAACTAAAGTCAAACAATTTGCGCGAACAAGTCCTTACGGAGGTGCTGCATTCAAAATTATCTTTCTCGACGAGGCTGACGCGCTAACAAATGATGCACAAGGTGCCTTGAGAAGAATCATGGAACAATATGCAGAAACATGTAGATTTATTCTTTCCTGTAACTACTCTTCGAAAATAATTGAACCAATACAATCACGATGTGCGGTATTTAGATTTAGACCACTAGCCGATTCTGATGTGAACTTGCAAGTACATCACGTCGCTAAGATTGAAAACGTAAATCTTGATGATGATGCAGCAGAGGCATTAACTCGAATTAGTCAAGGAGATTTGAGAAAAGCCCTAACGGCTCTCCAAGTATCTGCAGCACTGAGCAGCGATGTTACTCGTGAACTAATTTACGAAACCTCTGCAACAGCACCACCCGAAAGTCTACATCAATACCTCAAAGCATGCCGAGATGATGGTTTTCACGCCGCTAGAAGAAGACTCCGAGAATTGCTGGACAAGTACGGCTTAGCCGGTACTGACTTTGTTAATCAACTTCACAGGGAGTTATATTCAGCCGACTTTCTAACCGAAGAATCAAAACTCGACTTAACAGAATGGATGGCAGAAGTCGACTATCGCCTTGTTGAAGGTGGTGGTGAACAAATTCAACTAGACGCATTGACGGCCAGACTAGTTACCCACTTGAAGCAGTAACCACTTTCACTTTCACTTTACCCGTCACATAAATCAACTACTATCACATACCTTGAAACCGAGTTCGATGGGGCCTGAAAACATACTCAATGCACTCTGCTGGACACCGCTTGCTACGCCGATTAGAGCAATTCGCAGGCAAAAGATTAACCGAATCGCAAGAGAAAACTACGATAAGAGAAAAATCGACGACTTGATTGACCAAATCGTTGTTAACCACGGTGATTTGTTGTTATGATTCTGTCGACTCAACCGCTTCAACTACCACTAATTTCCACCGGTAAACTCGCTCATTTTCCCACGGGTCACCGTCCTCCGTGATTGTAACCAATATATCATGGCTACCTACTGCTAAATCTGAGCCAAGGTTAATCGCAAATGGTTGATCTTTGACGTGTGGTACTAGATTAGGTGCAGATGAATTATCTGTTTTGGTACCGTTAGTGATTCTATCCGAGTTATTTGCCCAAAAATACTCATCACTAGCAAGTTCGGTAACCTCTGATTGATGGGTTAACTCGACGGTCACCTCGGCACCATCAGAATTGACGTTGTCTGCCAGTGCGAACAACAGCCATACCTCACCTGTCAGTCTGCCGTCGTTTTCAACTTCCCACTCTATAATTCCATCCTTGCTGGAATCTTCGTTGAAGAGTAATAAGTCGCCATCGTCAGTAGCAATAGCCCATTGACTGGCAAGTTTTGGAGCAACAATATCGCCCATTGGAGGGTTTACCAACAGGAAAGACATTGCCAAAAATGTGAATGTATGAAGAAAACCTGCTTTAAACCAAGTTCCTTTAGTATAAAATTCCTGAAATGATTTAGGCATGACCACGCGATGTACTTGAGGAATCAAGATTATTGCACTTAGGGGCATCAAGTAAAGTATATCCGACTTTTCTGGGGAGGTGTTTGGCATCAAAACATACCGCATCATCAAAGATACGACTGCGGAGAATGCAATCACCAACCACATCGAAGCTGTATCAGCTTTTTCTTTACTGACGTGCTTGACCGGATCGAAAGGCTCTATTCCAAGGTTTGGTCCACTTCTTCTGACCTTCCTTTCCTCGCTTTCTGCACCGGCACGCTGCTTGCGTTCTGCAGCAGCCGCTGCCATGGCGGTTTGGAGGTCGACCATACCCGTCCGGAAGACTGGGAGTGCATGAATGCTACGGATGAAAAGGGTTAATTTTCTTAGTATTGATTTTGTATTGTCATCCGCATTATTCAAAGAGTGCAGCCTTCACGACCAACCAAGCCGGGGTGGCGTAGTTGGTAGCGCGTCGGACTCATAGGGCAGCCTACAAGGCATTCGTATGACGTGCAACCCTTGCGGTGTCTGAGACATCCGAAGGTCGCGGGTTCAAGCCCCGCTCCCGGCACCATAATTCAAACCAATATTGTCAAATCACGGTTTGCTGATTCACCACATAGAGAGACTTATATCCGCCCTTTCTTGGCTGGTAAATAGACAACACAAGTTGTTGATAGACTGAGGAATGAATATGACAACTCTGCTCAAGATGAAAGATATCGCCCGTCATTATGAAACTCCAGCCGGCGTAGTAAAAGCATTGGATGGAATTAGCATTGAAATCAATCAAGGTGAGCGCGTGTTACTGCTTGGTCCATCCGGTTCAGGTAAGACGACATTGCTGAACTGCTTCTCTGCGCTAGATAGCCCGACAAGCGGTAGTTACACATTCATGGATAGCGATGTGCCAAGAAATCACTCCGAGCAAATGACTTCGTTTAGGAGGGAACACATTGGTTACGTGTTTCAATTTTTCAACCTATTACAGGATTTAACAGTTCTAGAAAATATTTTACTTATCCAAGAAATCTCTGGAAAGAAGGATGTTGAGCGGGCTAAGGAATTGCTGAAATTAGTTGGCTTAGAAGCTGAAGTGGACAGGTTCCCCGGAGAAATTAGTGGTGGCCAACAACAGAGAGTTGCAATCGCTAGAAGCATAGCCAAGCGACCAAGTCTACTACTTGGTGATGAGTTAACTGGCAACTTAGATACCGAAACCTCGCAAAAAGTGATGACTGCTCTAGTGAAAGCCTGTAAACAAGAAAATATCACCGCGGTATTTGTTACTCATGATGAAGGATTGACACGGTATGCGACTAGGGTAATTAGAATTGATAGTGGTAAGATAATTTCAGATGAACAGATAAATTCGGATGAATAAACCTGAGGTAGCAACATGTCATCGCTTCTAAATAAACGGCTGGCAAGAAGTCTCTGGCGGACTAAATTGCGCCTGTTTGCAGTGATTTTTATGGTCTCAGTCGGCGTCTTTGCCGGATTAACTTTCGGGGGATACTCACACAACTTAGATGGCATGTATGAGACCATACATCGCGATGATACAACCGGAGCAAATCTCGCAGACTTGTGGATTGACAATCGCAGTACAACATGGAGCGCTGAGGAGGTCACCGAATTTTGCGATGAGTTAGCGTCGACATGGAATCACGATGAGTTTGGAATGGATTCATGTGAGGGCAGAAATATTGTCCCAGGTGCCATGTTTTACAACGACAACAACGATGAGCGAATAATAAACTCTCTGTGGCATGGCATCTCACCCGATGCTAATTCGAATCGAATTTGGATGCCTGACGGTCATTCAGACGGTCGACTAGCTGTAACCGCTGATGAGATAGTAATCGATGCTCACGTCATTGAGCCTCTTGATTTAGGTATTGGTGATATTATCACGATTGGTGCCGGTGCTGCAAGTGCAGAGTTTACCATTGTAGGATATGGATACCATCCAGTACACATATTCATGGCACCGGAGGGATCCTTGTTCCCACCTGAAGCTGGTGAATATGTGGTAGGCTATCTTAGCGAACTTGGCATGGCTCGGTTAACAGGAAATCAAGTTGGTGCAAGCAATACTATTTTGCTTGATATCGATGGCACACCCTCGTTTGATTTGCCTGATACTACTGAATTCGAAGGCGGCGAAATTGAGTTGGTTAAATCAATGGTTGATGAATCATTGAGCGCTAGTCAACTCGATGCAAGAGTTAGGGACAGGGGGCAAATTGAGCAGGTCGAAATAATGCGCCAAGACTTGGAAGGAGCAAAAAGAATGGCAACGCCATTTACTATCATGATCGCCGCGATTGCCTCAATAACAATTATTCTCAGTTTACAGCGACTGGTACAAAGTCAGGCCAAGGAAATTGCCGCATTGAGAACCTTGGGTGTCAAGCGCAAATCATTGCTGACAGGCTATCTATTGGCGCCCATAATTATCGGCTCTGTTGGCTGCCTGATTGGTTGTTTGATCGGCCCGACTGGGATGAATGCAATGCTGGATTTTTATCAAGATATAGTTGGCATGCCAATCGTCAATAGAGAAATTCCATTTTCGCTTTATTCAGCAGTCGTCATTCCAACAATGATTGTAGTATTTCTGTCCGGCATTCTACCTGCAATAAAAGCAAGTAGATTAGACCCGCTAAGTATTTTGAGTGGTCAAAGCAAAATGAGAGTAGGCTCTAGCTTGTTGAGAAAATATACCTCATGGATGCCGACAACTCTTGGGTTGTCTGTGCGTTCTAGTGTTAGAAGACCAATTCGTTTGACCATGACATTCTTTGCGGTCGGCATTTCTTTGATGTTGTTTGGCTCAATTCAAATGATGTCCGCTGGCATCGAGAACACCTTAGTCGGCGGCATTGAGGAGGATCAGAGTTGGGACGCTCAAGTGTATGTATCGGTTGATGGGGAATTTCCCGTTTTAGAGTGGGCAGAAAATGTTGGTGCTGAAGCAGAACTCTTGATAGAGATGCCCGTTGGCTCAGTCGCTGACTCTGACGGCATCGACCGAGTATTCACCGTGGTTGCGCTGGATAGTTATGATAGCGGAATGCGAACTGTAAACTTGCTCGAAGGTAACCAACCATCTACCCAACAAATCTCACCCCAAGTGATGATGGATGAAGGGTCGCTACTCTTTTTGGGCTGGGAGGTAAACGACAAACAAACTGTCGAAATTAACGGCATCACACAAGAGGTTGAGATAGTCGCCTCCACACAAGGAGATTTTGTAAGAACCATGTATTTCTTGCGAGGAGATTTAAGTCAGATAATTGGAATTAATGCCACCTCGGTATACCTCGATCTACCCGATGGAGTCGAAGTAAATACTGAGTTAGGTGAGATCTCCGTTGGTATAGTTGAGAGACAAAGTTTAGTTGATGGTATTGCCAGCCTAATCGAACAACAGACTCAAATTTTTCAAGCGATTATGTACCTAGGATTACTATTCACCATCGCAGTAATGCTCAACACAATGATCATGAATGTTGCTGAACGAGATTTTGAATTAGCGACCTTGCGAGTTCTTGGTGCCTCAACCCGACGATTGGGATCAATGCTGTTGTTTGAGAGTCTGTTGATCGGCATAATCGGAGGGATTGTTGGTGTCGCATTCGCCTATGGCGGGGCTATTGGTCTTGCTGCTTCTTTCTCATCTTGGCAGTTTTATGTCCCAGTTGTTATGGTTCCAAGTGTTGCGTATCAATTAATGGGTGGAGTAATCATCATCGCAGTTGCTATGACACCGATTGGAATCTGGAGATTACGCCGCATGGACTTGGTTGAAAAGGTCAAAGACCTCTCTCAATGAAGCGAACTCTTGATGAGCCGCCAACTCATGGCAACATCATGGTCGATATCCCCGATATTGGACACAGAGTCCAAATCGAAGTTGACGGCCATAATGGAAAAACCACTCACGAAGGTGTGATTCTTCATCCAGCCGCCCCAAACCATGTGACGTTAAAATTGGTCAATGGATACAATGCGAGTTACTCCATAGATGAAATATTAGACATAGAAATAATTGACAAAATTCCTGAAGATTTAACAAATGACACTGCCGAAATAAAGTTTGATGACCAACTTCCGCATGTCAGAATAATTCATACAGGTGGCACTATAGCCTCCAAAGTCGATTACAAAACAGGAGCTGTAGTCGCTAAATTCGAGCCGCATGAACTGGTCAGTGCGATTCCAGAACTTTCTTCCATTGCCAATATCGATGCTGTCAAATTAGGCAATATGTTCAGTGACGACATAAGATGTCAGCACTGGAACAAAATGATTGATGCAACGAAACAAGCCTTTGATGATGGCTGTGATGGTGTGGTGATTACTCATGGAACCGACACATTACACATCACCTCAGCCGCTATGTGTTATGCATGGTCTGGTGAGGGTAAAGCACCACCCGGTAGAATCGCTTTAGTAGGTTCTCAGCGGTCTTCAGATCGAGGCTCCTCCGATGCAACCGAGAATCTAATCTCCGCAGTATTTTGGGCAGCAAATGGCCCCAAACCAGGAGCGATAAGAGGTGATGCTGCAGTTGTTGTTATGCATACATCTAGTCATGATGGAACCTGTTCTATTCAACCCGGTACCGGTGTTAGGAAATTGCACTCAACTAGAAGAGATGCATTCAGAAATGTCAACAGCCAACCATTAGCCTACATCAAGATTGACGGAGGAGAACCTAGCATTGTGATGGATAGCGTTTATGAGACTGAACTCAATACAAGCAATGCAGAGATTAACACCTCGCCAAGGAAATATTCTGAAAACGTTAGAATAGCCCAGTTTATTGCTGGACCATACCTCCATGAAGATGAAATTGAAGCAATTATCGCAAATGGACCTCAAGCCATAGTAATCCATGGTACTGGACTTGGCCATCTGCCCATTGATGACCCAGGTAAAGATGCGCCTGAAAATACCAAAGTTTGGCGCGCATTGACCCGCTGCGTGAATCGTAACATTCCAGTTGTAATTACCTCACAGTGCCTTCATGGACCAATCGACATGAATGTTTATTCCAAAGGAAGGAAACAACAAGAAATGGGCTTATTAGGCCATGGTAGTGTTACAACACCTGATTCTACAGTGGTCAAAATCCACTACGCATTATCAAATAACAAAGATGTAGCAAAGATACTCAGTCAAAATTTGTGTGGCGAGAATCTTAATGTTCTGAGAGAGTGAGAGAAGTGGCAGAAAAATCTAATCAGAAACTCGAAGAGTTACGCCACAAGCGTGACCAAGCCAGACTAGGTGGCGGCTTAAAGAAACAAGAAGCCATTCGTAAGACAGGTCGAGGCACTGCAAGGGATCGAATAAGCATGCTACTCGACGAGGAGTCATTCATTGAAATCGATTCATTCGTCACCCACAGAACCGTAGATCACAACATGTTTCTCCACCAAACCTTAGGCGATGGAGTGGTTGCTGGCCATGGCACCATAGATGGTCGCAGAGTATACTGCTTTGCGCAAGACTTCAGCGTTCATGGTGGCAGTATGGGTGAGACCCATGCGAGGAAAATCGCCAAGGTTGTTGAAATGGCAGAGCGTGCTAAAGTACCAATCATCGGTATGTGGGATGGTGGTGGACAAAGAGCCCATGATGGGATTTCTGGACTAGCGGGAACTGGAGAATTACTCGACCAACTGGTTCAATGTAGCGGTAGAATACCCATAATCAGCCTAGTGCTAGGACCGGTAGTTGGAGTTTCATCATTGGCTGCAGGTTTAGCAGACTTCACCATACTTGGTGAGGATCACGGCCAATTGTTCCTCTCCTCACCGCTAGAAACTCCAGAAGTTATTGGCGGTGAGATTGATGCTGCTGGCCTTGGCGGAGCCAGCTTACACGCCTCGCGTTCGGGTATTGCTTGCTTAATTGCCGATGATGATGAGGACGCCTGTGAAATGGCGGCTGAAATTCTAGGTTTCCTACCCGACCATAATGCCGCAATTGCCCCTTTCGTTGAGACTGCAGACCCACATGACAGACTGAACCCTGACCTCGAGACACTGGTACCCGATAACCCAAATCGGCCGTATGATATGGTCAAAGTAGTTGAGGAGATTGTTGATGATGGACATTTTGTTGAATTGTTTGAAGCTTATGCCGATAATATCATCATTGGCTTTGCTAGACTTGGCGGTAGAACCGTTGGAGTAATCGGCAACCAACCGAAGGTGTTAGCTGGGTGTTTAGATATCGATGCCTCAATTAAGGCTGCTAGATTCATCAGAACCTGTGATGCATTCAATGTTCCGTTACTTACCTTGGAAGACGTTCCGGGATTCCTTCCAGGGGTGGTTCAAGAATGGGGTGGCATCATTAGACACGGAGCAAAATTACTCTTTGCCTATGCAGAAGCAACGGTTCCGAAGTTAACCTTGGTTACTCGTAAGGCATATGGCGGTGCTTACTTGGCTATGTCGTGCAAACACTTACGCAGCGATTATAACATCGCTTGGCCAACCGCTGAATTAGCAGTAATGGGGGCAGAAGGGGCGGTCAATATCATTCACAGAAGAGAAATTAATGCAGCGACAGACGATGAAAAAGAAAACGTTAGAGCACATTTGGTTGATGAATATAAAGCGAAGTTTGGTGATCCGTATGTGGCGGCACGGAATGGTTGGCTGGATGACGTTATCGAGCCGAGCGAATCGAGGATGAGATTGGTTCGAGCGCTAAACATACTGCGCTCAAAGCGTGAATGGAGTCCGCCAAAAAAACACGGCAATATTCCGCTTTAATCATTTATTTTGATTAATTCTTGAGAGTAAACCGGTAACTGATAAATCAACACCGAGTTCTTCCTCCACCACGTCGATTTCCTGCTCTCCCCTCATTTCGTTAGTGTTAACCGGCTCACTGCGCATAGTTCTAAGAATTATGATTAACACCAACACCATGATAATCAATCCAAGCACTCCCGCTGCAACCAGCGTGGTAGAAACTGTGAAGGCATCATCATCTTGGGTGGTATCTTCTACCACTGTAATTGTGGAGTTGAAATCAATTATGGTATATTCAACTACTTCTGAAGTGAATTCAGTATCGAATATTGCTACCCTAACTTCTACAGTCGCACTACGATTGACTGGTACTTCCATCATCGTAACACACTCTTTTGAGTTTCCCGAATCATCAACAATGCATGATGGTTGCAGATTAGTCTGTATGATACCATCGAGTGATATTGTCAAATCGTGCTCAATCGAGCCATCATTATCGAATACAGACCATGCCAAAGTTGCAGCTGTCTCATCAATTATATTCACATTCATCAGGGTCAAAATAGGTAAATCGGGGACACTGACTACCTGAATGTTCAGTAATTGCGAAAAAGTAGTAGTTCCATCGCTCACATTCAACCACTCATCATTCAAATTACCAAAGAAGTCGTTTGGGGGGGATATGATGATTTGTGCACCTGAAATTATTGCTAGATTTGCTCCTGCTGATTGCGATTCTATCGACCAACTAAGTGTATCGCCATCAATATCGTAAGCAAAATCAGTCAGGTTGAGTGAAACTGTTTCATCTTCCAGCATCGAAATTTCCCACATAGAAGTATTGGCGATAACGGGGTCATCAACTGAAGCCACCTGTACCGGGATGTCAAGGTCTACTGGTTCTGTAACCCCATCTGTCACCCTTACATGCAGGACTGTGGCGCCATTAGCATCAGGAATTGGAATTAATGTTAGAACTCCATCGGCATAAGAGAATTCAACCGGTCCTGCAAACCCATTGGTTTGGTCATTTATCGAAGCCAGTAGTGGTTCACCTTCTGGATCGTACGCATAATCTGTTATGTTCACCGAAATAGACTGCCCATCCTCAACTAATGTTTGCATAACTATGTCATCAGTTTTTACAACAGGATCATTATATGGAATTACCACAATTTCCAACATAGTCACTATCTCATCAATCACCCCTGATCCATCTGCTCTCAATAAAACATCAACCTCCGCACCGGTGATGAATTCCTCAGTGACGGTATGAGATACTGTTAGACCTCGATAATCACTATCGATCTGGATTGAGAAGTTATTGATATTACCACCGCTCAAGGCTGCTTCAACGATAAATATCTCTTGACCATCAGGATCGATACCAATTTCACTGGCAAGAATATAGCCAGTGCCTCGTTCGGGCACTTGAATGATTGGTGCAGGCACGGTCAGAGAAATTGGAGTATCAGTACGAAGGAACGTATGCTCAATGGTCGATGGAGCTCCTTCAACCATTATGGTCATAAAAGCTACATGAATACCTGGTGCTAAATCTTCTACATTATAGTCGCATTGAACTGTACCGTTTTGATAGACTAGACCAATAGAAGTGACTGATTTATCGAAACCACACTCGACATCGATTTGCCATTCAGAGTCTATATCGGAAAATCTAGCGCCATCTCTCAAGGTCCAGTCCGATACTAAAGAGAAGGTATCATAACGACCAAATTCATTGATATCTGTTGGGGTTTTGGTTAGATTCTCAATCAAAAGAAACTCCGCTTCATACAGATTTTCCTCGGTGTAAGACACACTGTCACTGGGGGAAGTTGGGGTTAATTCACGATTTAGTGCTGGTCTAAATTCATCATGTACCCCTCTGAGAGTTAAGTCCAAGTAAGGCAAAATATGAGATATCGCATAACTTACTTGTTCAGTTTGGGACATTGAGGCATCACCGTCACCACGGTCATCGCCAAAGAAAAAACCATCATCGATTTCATCTTGAAACTGATAATGGTCCGCACCCAAAACATGCATCCAGTGCCACGCGAGTTGCTCTGTGGCGGAGATGACGGGCAAATTGTCTTGACCTCTAGCAATCTCATCAACGGTCCCAGTCATAAACAATCCAGTGGCTGGACTCGCAGGATCTATTTGCCAATCGCTTGGTTTAACATTCTGCCACCCATCACCGATGCCCCATCCGGAAAAATCAATCCCCAAACCAAACAACGACCTTGGGGGTTGGATTTGATCTGCTAAGTCTGATTCAGGCCAAAACGGGAAGACCGAATATGCAACTGCTGCTCCGGTTCCGTGACCTGAAACTCCCCAATGATTCATGTCTACGTTACTATATCCCGAGGCAATCAAACTGTTCGTGTTATTGGTTTCATTCATCAAGCTGACTACTGACTCAAGTAACGACAGCGAATTTTCAACGCTGGTTGTAGATTCGCTATCAAATCCATTAGTAACCACAACAATTGTCCCTCGTTTCACAATTTCCGCCGTGATTATACCGTAATCATCGGTGGTTTCACCGTCATCCCCAAAAAATACCGTGAATGGAAACGGTCCGTTGCCAGCCATCGGTTCATCTTCACCCTCATACATCGCTGGATAGACAACTCTCACCGATTTGCCATCCGCACTCAAGTCGGCAAAACCGACTGGAAAATCTATGCCTGTGTGTTGATTTTTGAATTCCTTGGATTCTTCTGGATGTGCTGAAGAAGGGGATACTGAAAGTAAACTAGCCACTAAAATAGCAACTAGAATCAATGACTTACTCCGCATTAGACCATCCCAATTGGACTAATTGACGAATTAGTTATATTTTGTAATTAGTGTTTCATGAGTATGATGCAAGCACTGACTCTGCGGTGATCAACATCGAGACCAACAAATCTAGACTTGGTAATAAATCTGCAACTTGCGGCGCCCATAATTGTCTCCAACACTCGAGGTGCTGAGCTGCTAATAACCATCTGCCATCTACAACTGCATCTGTTATCGCAGCAACTCTGTCCTCATGTTCTCCTTCTATCAAATGATAGCTTGCGTTCATTACAAATCCACTTACCTCGACATCGCTGGGAATTTCGTCGTTATCAAAATTAATCAAAACGTCACACACTTTTTGTTCGTTAAACGCCGAGTTATACCAATCGTAGTCGGCTAAATCCCGCTTACCGCCAAAGTTCACCACCTTGCCGCCCAACTTTTGCCAAGTACGTGCTGTTGAGCGAGCGGCGCCGCCGCCTCCAATAATACCAATCACGGCACCATCAGTGATATCGATTCCAAAGTATTCAGCAACTCTCGCAACCCCCGAGCCGTCGACATTCGTTGACCACCAACCGAAACCATCCCAGCGAAGCGCATTTACTGATTCGATCAACGACGAGTCATTGAAATCCACTACTGCTGGTGATTTTAGCTGGTGTTTCAGTGGGGAAGTCAAGTTAAGCCAAACCTCTTCAGAAAAAGATTTAGTCGGTAAATTTATTTTCACATTGAATGGCAGTTCAGGTTGTACTTTGCTAGAATTTTCATTGGGCAAACCATCAATCGATTGGGTGATTTCAGCCGTAGCCTCCAGCACTTTCTGCATTAGTGCCCTATTGCGAAACTTACCAAACGGGGCACCGGTTAAATTCCAGTTTACTGGTTTAGGTATTGATTTGACATAGCCCCATGCAAGCGCGTCTTGGATGTACTCTGCAGAGACTAAATCTGTCTGTTTTAAATCAAATTTAGGTGCTGATTTACCATTAGCAGAAACATACTGTGCGACAATATTAATCAAAACTGGCGATAGTGAATGGTCGACTGGTTGCCCTGCAACCCCGTAGAAGACATCCGCCATGAAAATCCCTGATTTTCATTGCTTTTGAACTAAACCTTTAGACAAACTGGTAGGAAAAACCTTTGAAAAGCAGTAGCAGTTAGTTATTCCATGGCAGGAGTAGGTTTCATCAGTAATCAGAAAGCCGGTAAAGGCGCAATCGCTACACTTACTGGACTTTTAGGTTTATACATGACTGCGGCAATGTGGGTCGAGTTTAATGCTGCGCTTGGCACATTCTTCGGGCCTAGCCTAGGCGTTATCGTTGGAACACTGGTATTCCTACTTTACCAAGACCGCAAAAATGTCAAAGAATTCACCGCAGGACAAAACTACAGTACATCGGAAAGCACTACCTTAGTAAAAGGACCAGACGGTCGATATACCCATGCTGAATACAATATAGAGAAAGGTCGAAATCCGGTACTTTTTGTTGCAATAGTCTATTTTGCGATTATACTGCTAAGCGAATACTCTTGGGCGAATTTAATTCTTTGAGGTATTTATTTGTCTACATTAATGGACATCTTTCTAATGAAAGATAACCTTAACAAAGTAGATCAAGATGCTAGAACTGTATATTGGATTATTCTCGAAAAGTTGTCAATAGTCCTATGCTTAGTTATTGTCTTTGCTGGCACTTTAGCACTGGGTTTACCATGGTGGGCTGTGGGAACCATTCTTGGGTTCTCGCTCGGACCTATCGTATATGGTCACTATTATTTCATTTACATACGTCCGATTGTAAAAGGACGGGAAGATTGATGTGGGGAAGGTTGCTGTGAGGGTCTGGTGAAGGTATGGGTTTGTTCGGAGATTTCCTTGATATGATTGGGCTGGGAGGAATTACTGGAGTAGATGTGTTATTCGCTGCTATGGCTATTGTTGGTACATTTTTGTTTATCATTTATTTCTTGTTGATACTGATTGGCGATTTTACCGGTGGTTTCTTTGATTTTGAAATGGATGCTGATGGAATATTCCACTTATTCACCATTCAAGGTTTGCTGAGTTTCATCATGATGTTTGGGATATTTGGGCTATCTGTTTCACAAGCAGATCAGAATGCTTTCGTCGCCATAATTGCTGGAACCATTGCGGGGACTTTTTCGATGTATATCGTGGGCAAAGTGTTTCAAATGATGGCCAGTTTAGAACAAGACAACACTGTGGAACACTCGCAAGCAATCGGGGCCAGAGGCACTGTATATCGAACCATTCAACCAGGCCAATTGGGCCAAGTACAAGTCGAGTACCAAGGTGCTTTAAGAACCGAATCTGCCATGGCTCAAGATGAAAAATTGAAACTCGAGACCGGGAAATTCATCAAGGTGGTTGATGCCATCGCTGAACGATTAATCGTTGTACCGCTCGACATCAGTTCCAAAGAAGAATAAATATCCACCACAAATCGTAACTGTGGTGTGGGGTGAACCCTCTTATAGGGGTTCAATTTGGTAACTACATGGTCGCAGAAGCGCTAGCATTGATTGGAATTGCACTATTGGTTTTCGTCTTATTGGTAACAATATACGTAGCTACATCCAGATATAAACTGGCCCCATCAGACAAAATCTTGGTTGTCTATGGTAACGTGAAAGATAAAGGTTCAGCCGCATGTTATCACGGTGGCGGTAAAATTGTTTGGCCGCTAATACAGCATTATGCATACCTAGATCTTAAACCGATGACGATTTCAATCGACTTGGAGCACGCTCTATCGCAACAAAACATCAGAATTAACGTCCCATCTACCTTTACTATCGGTATTTCAACGCAACCATCTGTCATGAAAAATGCTGCTGAACGTCTACTTGGACTGCCGGTTCCACAAATTGAAGACATGGCAAAAGAAATCATCTTTGGTCAACTACGTTTGACCGTTGCATCACTGACAATTGAGCAAATCAATCAGGACAGAGAAGCATTTTTGGAAAAGGTATCGACTAACGTAGATACCGAACTTCACAAGATTGGTCTGTACCTAATCAACGTTAACATCACCGATATTACTGATGAGGCGGACTATATCGCATCTATCGGTGCTAAGGCTGCTGCTGTCGCTATTGCCGATGCTACTGTCGACAGAGCAGAAGCGGCTCGTGACGGTGCAGTGGGTAAGGCTGCTGCTGACCGAGACCGAGAAATTGAAGTTGCAAAGGCAGAAGCTGAAGCCTCCAAAGGACAAAAAGCCGCAGAAGCGGATAAGCGTGTTTTCGTACAACAACAAGAAGCTCTAGCGGTTGAGGGTGAAAACGTATCTCGTGCTGACATTGCCGCTTACAACGCAGACCTAGCCGAGAGAGAAGCAGAAGCACTACAACGTTCTGAAGTTGCCAAGCGTAAGGCACAATCGGAAATCGAGCGAGCCCAGTATGAGTTAGAGGGTGAAAGACTTCGAGCCGAAGAAATTGCTCGAGAGGAAGTATCTAAACAACAAATTGAGATCGCTGCTGAAGCAGAGGCTGAGCGCCAACGCAGAATCGCAAAGGGTCAAGCTGACGCAATCCTTGCTCGCTACAACGCAGAAGCAGAAGGTACCAAGGCGGTTCTTGAAGCCAAGGCGGCTGGTTACCAATCACTAGTTAAGAGTGCAGGCGGCGATGCAAAGGCTGCTGCTACGCTATTGATGGTCGAAAAGATCGAAGAAATCGTTGCCCGTCAAACCGAGGCTATCTCCAACCTAAAGATAGACAAGATTACCGTCTGGGATTCAGGCAATGGTGGCGAAGGTGGCAGTACAGCAAACTTCGTTTCATCACTCATTAAGTCGCTACCACCGGTCCACGATGTGGCAAGGATGGCTGGTGTTGACCTACCTGACTATCTTGGCAGCATGAAGGAAGAGTGATCTCGACAATTGGCTAATGGTGGGTTAATCACCCATCCGAGTGTCGATTAGACCGCATCCTTCAAAGACTAAAGCACATGCAATTCAGTTATGGCTACTGACCTTGAGATTGCTAGCGCGGCGACTCTAGAACCAATCGAAGCGATTGCTTGGAAATTAGGAATTCCCTCAACAGATATTATGCCAATGGGCCGTAATGTCGCAAAAGTTACCTGGGACGGACTAAAATCTAGAATGAACAAGCCACAAGGCAGCCTAGTGTTAGTCACATCAGTAAACCCAACACCGTTTGGTGAAGGTAAAACTGTAACCACGATTGGACTTACTCAAGCGTTGTGCCGTATAGGTCAATCAGCAACCTGTGTAATTCGAGAACCCTCTATGGGTCCGGTTTTTGGCATCAAAGGTGGTGCGGCAGGTGGTGGTTATTCGCAAGTCTTGCCGATGGAAGAGATCAATCTTCATTTCACAGGTGATTTACACGCCGTAACCTCTGCCCACAATCTGTTATCAGCACTTATTGATAACCACATCAAGCATGGTAATGAATGCCAGTTGGATTCAACACGAATCAGTTGGCCAAGAGTCGTTGACATGAACGACCGTGCACTAAGAGATGTAGTCATAGGCATGGGTGGGCCGGCAAATGGCCATCTGCGTCAAGAGAGGTTTGACATCACAGCAGCAAGTGAAGTCATGGCAATACTTGTTCTTGCCTCAGATTATGCAGATTTAAAGCGGCGATTGGGTGAAATTGTTATCGGACAATCCTTTGGTGGCAATCCCGTAAAAGCCAGTGAAATTGATGCTCAAGGAGCGATGGCATTACTGCTTAGAAATGCGTTCCTGCCGAATCTAGTGCAAACATTGGAAGGTAATCCAGCATTTATTCACGGCGGCCCGTTTGCTAATATTGCTCATGGAAATTCAAGCATCATTGCGGACAAGTTAGCCCTCAGTGCTGCAGACATCGTTGTTACCGAAGCAGGGTTTGGTTCTGATATGGGCGCTGAGAAGTTCATGCATATCAAGGCTGCAACCTCTGGCAAAAGTCCTGATTGTGTGGTAATGAATGTTACAGTTCGCTCGATGAAATTACACGGCGGAGCCTTTGGCAGCCGTGGCGGCTACCGACCCAGTAAAGACGAGCTTGAGGCGGAAAACGTTGAGTCGGTAGCAATTGGCGCAGCGACAAATCTAGACCGACATATCCGTAACATGGCAGGCTTCGGGGTTCCAGTAATTGTCTCAATCAACAAATTTACCTCAGATACTGATGCCGAGATCAAGGCAATATCGGATGCCGCACACGCAAGTGGAGCAAGAGCAGTAACGGTTACCGAAGTTCATAGCAAGGGTGGTGAAGGGGGTGAAGACTTGGCCAAAGCGGTGGTGAAGGCTGTACAAGATCACGTTGCTGCTGGTCGACCGTTCACACCATTGTTCGTTGAAGATGCACCGGTCATGGAAAAGGTAGAGGCAATTGCTACACGGATGTACAAGGCAAAAGATGTCTATGTTGAAACAGCTGCAAAAAAGCAACTGGACAAGATTATCTCATGGGGCTACGGCAACTTGCCTGTTTGCATGGCAAAGACTCAATATTCATTCTCACATGATGCTGGTAAATTAGGTGCACCAAGCGATTTTACTTTACCAATCCGAGAATTTAGACTAAACTCTGGTGCCGGATTTATCGTCGCCATATTAGGCAACATGATGACTATGCCTGGCCTGCCAAAGCGACCCGCCGCTATCGATATGGATATGGATGACGATGGGAATCAGGCCGGCATCTTTGGGTGAGGCAATGCAGGTTCTGCGACGCGAATCAATGCTTTGGCGACTGCGTATTAACACCGATGACGATCTTTGGTCGCTTGCCAGATTGGCACGCAATGGCATGTCATTAGGCATGTTAGGTGAGCGCCGTGATCAAACAACCGCTGGCGAAGAAGGTGGTAGAGCAAAATCTGCCGAGCGCAAGAAGATGTGGATTAAATTAAGAATTGAAAATACTGAATATCAATCATATAGTGAAGTCCTTAGAGTCCACGGAATTATTGAGGAAGCTAAAATTGACATCGGCAGTTATCATACTCACAATATTACTCCAGGTGATGAAATTGAATTATCCTGTCAAACTCCCTTCTTGGAAACAGATGAGCAATTGCTGCAACAAACAGTTGAAGCAGCGAAGCAGGTGAAAATTGCATTAGTTGTTGTCGAAAACGATGAAGTAATCCTATTTCACATAACACCTAGAGGACTTAGGGAATCAACCACTTGGACCATGAGAGGCGGCGGTAAGCGAATTGATATTCGTGAGTCAAGCGGGGTTGCCAAAGGATTTAGAGAGAAAGTAATCGCTGAGTTAACCGCTTCGTTGGGTGATACAACGCCATTGATATTGTGCGGTCCAGGCCATGCCCGAGAGATACTGTTGAATGAGATGAAAATGCACGGTCAAACTCGATTCATGGCTTCTGTTGGTACCTCGATGTCTGGCCGCGCTGGAGCAAATGAAGTATTGCGCGAAGGTTTAGCGGGTAATCTGTTAGAGGATTATGCAATCTCAAAAGAAATTGGTCTATTGGAGGAGGCGTGGAAAAGAGTTTCGACCAACGGGCTGGTAGCCTACGGCAAACAAGAATTAAATCAGTCACTGAATGAAGGTGCCATCGAAACGCTGTTGATTTCTGCTGACCTATTGCGCGATGATGAAGACCGAATAAATGGGCAAAGTTGGCAGGACTGGTGTCAAAAATTATCAGAATTTGGCGGCACAATGATTCAGTGTTCAACAGACCACGACTCAGGACAACAATTACTTGGCATTGGTGGAGCAATTGCCTTATTACGGTTCAAAAGTTAGGTGTTAGTGTGAAGATTGTTTATTTTTCTGAGTATCAAGCCGTCGAGGATTTGTCAATTCTAGATGGTGCTCGATGGCTAATCATAAATCATGAACAGCTAGACGCAGCCGCTACCGTAATATTACACAGTGAATTACTGGATATTCTTGTTGGCGTTGATCACAGAGGTGCGAAAATTACTGATGGATTATGGCAAAGGGCAGTCCACCTCATCCTGGCAGATTCAGCATTGGAAGCAGTATCCAAAGATGAACTAATTCGACGGACTGGAATCAATAAAGTGGTTCTTGATGCAAGAAACGATATTGAGGAATATTGCTACTAATTTGGTGGGTCCGGAGGGAATTGAACCCTCGATCTTCGCCTTGTAAGGGCGACGTCATAAACCCCTAGACCACAGACCCAGCCCTCCGTGTGGACTCTCATTATTGAATGCAACGCATGCGTTAACCTCAAAACTAGGTGGCAGGACGGAGTATTGAATGGATGAAGATATCCAAGCGGCAGCGGCTCGACTCGTTAGGCGTCTAAAAGAGGGTGGTCACACCATCACAGTCGCCGAATCATGCACGGGTGGATTACTGGCCAGTGCATTTACTGACATCGCAGGAGCCAGTAATTGGTTTAACCAATCATGGGTTACATATTCCAATGATGCCAAGATGGCAGAATTAAATGTTGAATTGGAGACCTTGAAAAAACACGGGGCCGTATCAGCCAAGGTTGCCATAGAAATGGCGAAAGGCGCCCTAGACCAAGCGGGCGCTGATATCGCGATATCAATCACTGGAATTGCCGGACCGGGCAACGACAGTTCAACCAAAAAAGTCGGCACTGTTTATGTTGGAATAGCCTCAAACTCATGGGCAAATGCAGAATCAACACAAATCGGCGGGAATCGCTCGGAGAATAAGATTGGCTTCGTCCATTTTGCTTTACTAACTGCTATTTCCCTATGGGACGAAGCAATGGAAAAAGCTGAGGCTAATCGGAAAAAATTAGCCGAAATCGCAGCCGAAAAAGAGCATGCAAGAGCCGCTTTTGAACTTGAACGAGCAAAACGTGAAGCAGCGGCCAAACAATCTGCACCCTGGCAAGATGAATCATGGAGTGCCGAAAATACCGATGAAGACGATGAATCAATCGGTGAAGAAGTTGAATGGAACTGAAAACAAGTCAACCGATTTGCTTTTGGTATGGCGACTTTACCAAATTTTATGGCAGCGACATCCGACGATATAGTCAATTTGTTGCGCCAACGAAGAATCATCGCTTCAGGACAAATGGTCGAAAAATTACGCATCCACTCTGACCCACAAAAGTTACTCGATATGGGTGCAAAAATAGACTTCCATCGGGGCTTGCTTACCGAAGCGATATTTACCCAATTAAGCGCCTTGTATCCAAGCAATGGTCAAGAAAACAACGTCACCACGACTCATAAAATAATGACAAGTGAACCGAGTGCCGATCTGGGCAGAGTAATTGCCCCAATCGCAGCGCCTGAACCGTTAGATCTCGAATTCAGAAATAATCTGCCGGATTGGGACGAAAATGACTACACTTGTCTTGCTGTTGATGCTCCTACTGACATCACTGTTCATTATGACATAACGGGCAAAAGCACGACCGAGGGGAAAATGAATGATATTACGGCGTGTTTCACAGATAGACTGACAAAAATTAGAGAAATGATTGTCAAAAATTCAAAATTACCTCGACGTCCGACCGAAGTCGCTCGGTTACTTAGGGAGGTTCACAGATATCAAGGCTATGAAAATAAAGCAGTTGCTATCGGTTTAGTCAATGAACCGCGGTATACCAAAAATGGCCACCTAATGTGGAGCTTGGAGGATGAAACTGGTGAGATGAACTGCTTGCTAACCAAGCGACAAGGTGATGATAGAGACAAATTTCAGGAACAAATAATTCATGCTGGACTGATGCCTGATGATGTTCTTGGTGTATCGGGCACTTTCAGTCAAAATGGTGATATATTCTATGTTGACGATTTGCATTTCCCAATGAAAGCAAGACATGAAAAAGCGTCCTCACCATTTGGCATAAGTGTCGCATACATATCTGATATTCATTTAGGGTCGAAAACTTTCTTGGAAGCACAATGGCATAAGATGGTTCGATGGTTCCACAGCGACCCGCTTGCTAAAACTATCAAATATCTAGTTTTGTCAGGCGATTGTGTTGATGGAGTAGGCATTTATCCAGGTCAAGATAAGGAATTACTGATTCCAGACTTTTATGCTCAATACTCCCAATTTGCAAAATTAATTGAATTATTGCCTGATTGGGTTGAATGCATAATGCTGCCCGGTAATCATGACGCAGTTAGACCAGCAGAACCACAGCCAACATTTGAAAAAGACATTCAACAAGACTACAATACCACAACTTTTGTTGGTAACCCTTGTGATTTCTCATTGCATGGCGTAAGACATTTGTCATACCATGGCAAATCAATCGACGACTTTGTGGCTGGCCTAAAGACAGTGACATATGCTGAACCAGTTGAGGCGATGCGTCAGATGCTCAGAAGACGGCATCTTGCCCCCCAATGGGGGGGTAAAACCCCATTATCACCTGAACCAGAGGACGGATTGGTGATAAGTGAAGTACCAGACATATTTGTTACCGGTCACGTTCATGGCCACGCTTGTGTTGATTTCAAGGGCACTACACTCATTTGTTCAAGTACTTGGCAGGATCAAACGTCTTACCAAAGAATGCTAGGTTTCCAACCAAAACCATGTATGTTGACTATAGTCAACCTGCAGAGTCACGCGACAACTTCAATTCCGTTTGTGTGATTTAGTCAAGCCCTAAATGTGGCTTAAGATTGCGTAAATCTTTCTCAAACACTATTGGTACTCCAGCATCTTGGAATGCCGACAAAGATGATTCTCTCGATGGATTGAATCCAATAAATCGGCTTCCTTCAACCTGCATGGAGAGGTCCATTTCAGAGTCTCCGACAGAAACACAATCTTTGGCTTCAAAGCCTTGCATGTCGAGAATCTTTTGAATAACTGCATCCTTCTTGGTCGCATGTAAGCGGCATATGCCTTCATCGGATAGTGTATCATCATCATTGAACACGAAACCATTGGCAATCCAATCATCAACCTTTAGCATGGCTGCAATCGATGAGACAAACAGGTCAACACCTGCACTAACAATCGCCACAAATACTCCGGCTTCTTTTAATTCGGCAACGAGCTCTTTTGCACCAGGCATGATTTTCACTCCCGAATATGATCGAAACAGTTCGTCTCGATATATTGGGTCTTGAATCTCTTTCCACATCTGAATATCAAAGCGCATAAACTCGACATCGGTTAATTCACCATTGATGAATCTCGTAAGGTTGTGAGAGTTATCAGTACCAAAGTGATCATGGAGTGTTTTCCATGAGCTCACTGAGTCAACTAATACCCCATCACAATCAAACACAACTACTTTCGGCACATTACTCATAATAATCCCTTTTTATCTCAATACAAAAATACTCGTCATCAACTGTCATGGTTTACACTGTCATATGTGATCAAGTACGCAGTGAGAGGGCCGAAACCCTCCCACTGTCGTCTTGTTTTCACTACCTTTCACTTCAGACTGGTTGGTTCCAACTTAGACCGGTGTAGGTCTTCAAAACTGCGCCTTGTGCTTCACCCGGTGGGTTGTAGACAATTCTAATCGTTGCATCGACTAGAGGCGTTCCATCAGCAGTGTGGGTCTTGACATAGATGTCGTCACCTGTGCTGAAGGATGATATCGTTTCATCATCACCCAACGTTACTACATCACCAAAGGTTACCAATTGGTCACTGTTATACGGAGAGAATCCGTATACTTGGTTGGTAGATGCTAGATTGGTTGTTTCAGAGACAATATCACCTGCTGCGTTGCTGTAGGTTACCGTCACTTCTACTGCTTGTGTAGCTAGTACGGTTTGTGCTTGACCCACGGTAATCTTCCAGTGATCGGTAGCAGTGCTGCCTGTATCTTTATTTTCTGCATCAAAGGTAACTCTTGGCACACCCTTAGTGTCAGTGTCTGCCAACTGAGCAGCCCAAACATAAACCACACCGGATAACACCACAGTGATTGCAACCATCA
>CAYPPO010000030.1:2212-23009 GCA_964412625.1 uncultured Candidatus Poseidoniales archaeon | reverse complement strand
AAGATTCCAGATAATTACCCCGCACCATGTACCCAATCAGCAGGATGCTTTTGGTGTTCTTTTGGCAACAAGGATTTTGATTATGATTCAGATTATTTGAAAACATTAGAAACCATAGACGTAACGATTACTTCTCCAAGTCAAAAGATTGGAGAAATACAGTCTAGGGTTAACATAAAAGGTAAATTCACAGGTCAATGGGGCCCTTTACCCAATCACTATGCTGAACCAGTTTTAGGTGCCATGGTGAGTGTTTCTGGAACCCAGATAACCATCGAAGAGAGTGAGCCAAATAGTTTCCCCTCACTTCACCATTATGCGGACGGAGAGGTGCTAATAATCGATGCATTACCAGGGGTATGGCGCGGTAACCCGCGGCTATATCTCGACAATAAGAGTAGGATTATTCCAATTGACTCATCTAGTATAGATGAACTAGAGAGTTATGAAATTACGCGAGTAGGCTTAATGAGGACAAGAGCAAATGTTGAAGGTATAATTGCATCTATAGACAAAAGGACAGGCGTTAGGCTAGATGAGAAACCTTGGTCAATGCTTAATTTACATCTTTGGGATGGAAATCATATCGTCGAAGTAGTTGCTTTTGGCTCTAGTATAACCAGTCAAATGCTTGCGATGAAACCAGGTGAAAAAATAAAAATCATATCGGCAGAATTAGGCTGGCGATCGGGTTTGCCACAGTTAAGAATAGATCAACGTTCTACCAGAATTATCAAGTTAGATTAAGGTAGATTTGAAATGGTTTAACCATAAACCCCGTAGCATGCCGGTTTCGGAAGTGGATCCTGAGTTAGACTCAGTTGGACCCTACAATCGGCTTTCAGCAAGTCAAGTGAACAGCTACAGGGCCTGCCAAAGAATGTGGTTTTATGAGAAAGTTTTGAAATTTAAAATCCGACAAATACCTGTCCTATATGTTGGTAGGGCCGTCGAAGATGCAATTTGTAAAACACTCAAGGAATCCCCTTCACTATTACTGGCAACTGCATCAGAACATACTTTATCGAAAATCCCAATTGACGAGGATGGTAAACCATCAAGAAATGGTGGTAATACTTGGCCTGCTAATAGAATACTACCCCTTGATAAATCACAAATTCCGAAATCCTTTGACCAAATATTTGATTGGGCTAAACAGCGAGTTGAGAAACATCTGAAGTCATCGCTATCAGCGGTAAAGAAGGACTGGGAGAGACAAGAGAGGAGGTCCGGAGATTGGTCTGAGGTTGATTTTGATTATTGTTTGGAGATGTGTATCAATGCACTAAATTTCCACATGATAGAAGTAAAACGATGCTATGAAAAAATAGATCAACAAACCCTGAAAAGTTGGCGTAATGGTAACAGAGAATATTGGCCTTCGCCCGACGGTTATGATTTCCAATTGGCCGGTAAGCATCCGTTGGCAGATGAAGGAAAGGTCACTATCAACGAGGCATGGGAAATCGCTAGACCATGGTTCGTTGAGCCTGAGGCTGGTCAATTTAGTATGAATTCTATCCATCCAGAATATTGGTTTCAAGGCGAGTATGATATCGTTTATCGTTGGGACAATAATGTCAAAATCGTTGACATCAAGGCAAGTAAGGGAATCGGAGATAGATCTGGTGACTATATTGACCAACTTAGGATGTATGCGATGTTGTGGTGGGTTACTCATGAAAAAGATGAGTTAGTTTCAGATTTAGAAATTTGGTATCTCGGGGCCAATGTAGTCAAAACAATTCCAGTACCTACAGAATCTGAAATGGCAGTTATTGAACAAGAATTAAGACTTTTATGGAATGAGATTAAAAGCCACAAAGTCTCTATAGAACAATGCCCTCCAAATCCTTCACCTCTGCGAGGTTTCTCTAAAGGGGGCGTTGCAACAAATCCACCAAATGGCGAGGTACGTTGCGATAGGTGTGACTGGAAATCAGTGTGTTCTGGTGGTGAAGGAGAAGAATATCGTGAAATGCAGCGAGAATATACACTCCCAGGTCTTATCACACCAATCCATCCGGTTTCTTTGCAGGATTTGAATGTTAGATTCAGCTTAACCACAGTGGTAGATTCAGTAAATTATCGTGAAAACGATGTCCCCGAAATCAAAATTATTCAAGACGGATATCGTGCTAGTATTGAAATCAAGGTCAATAAACACCAAGATGGATCATCAACTTATCCCCATGGATTGAGGAAAAATGACTTGATATATCTTCAAAATGTGATAATTAATTCTAACTATCGAGGTGAATTAATTGTTAAAGTTGATCCACTAGCCAAGATAACAACCTCATCAGAAACTGAATGTAACGACAAACTACTAGATTTTAGGGCAAGATGGGATATTGTTGGCAAATTAGCCTACAAGTACTACCGCTCTGGAATTGGCAGGAATGGTAGAGAATGGCATCGTAAAGGAATGGTGGTATATGATAAAAATAATGCAATAAAAATTTCAGGTTGGTCAAATGATTGGGGCCATCAATACGATATGGCGGATGAGGGCGACTATGTACTACTTTCCAACATAGAACTAGATGCTTGGGCTGACCAATTACGCGGGCAAATAGGTAGGCATTCCCGAATAGACATCATTAATTGATTAACCACCAGACGAAACAGTCGTAACCAATAACTCAATGTCATCTTTGATGATTGTGGATAGTGGAAGAATTTGATTCTCAAAACTGACCACCACTGTCGATGGCAAAATGTTGCTTTTAACTAAAGCATCTCTTAATTTGATTTCATGCTTGAAATCAAAAGTCGTGTCATAATCTCGACCATAAAACCTAATCTGCATGAAACTCCCTGTAGCATCATGCTTATGACTATGGCGCTTGAGGAGTTGATAGGCCGAGATCGCATAGCCCGGTATTGCGGTGGATTCGAAATCCACTGTCGTTAGACTCGGGGGTTCAAATCCCTCTCTCGGCGCTTACATGTAGAAAGCATCATGCCCTTGCACAAGTTCTGACACCAAATCTTCCTGCTTTTGTGGCGATATTTGTTTTAATTTTTTTACCAGTTTCTCGTTCGCATCTTTGGGAATAACTAGATTTAGACTAAACCATTCATCGATTGAACTCAAGAGTTTTTGTGAGGCGATTATATCACCACTTGCTCCAACTGTTGTCGCAATTGCACAGGCTGAATTTATTTGGTAGACAGGCCCTAATGACGATAATAATGCGGCTAGGCCAATTGCTCCTGAACTTGGTTCATCCCTTCTAACATTCGCGCCACGTGATTCCAAATCGACCCGGTAGGAACTGCTGCTTGGAACAATGAATATCTCTTTTCTAGCGGCTTCATCAATCATCCCAGCTAAAACAATTAATTCTGATATCTTATACTTCTGTAGCAGAGTAAGTATTTCTCTAGCCATAGCACCTTGATTATTTGGCTCGAGCGGTTGAGAAGAACCGGTTATAGTAAGTATATACTCACCACTCTCTAGTGCTATACCCTTAATCGATAAATGTGGTGGAGATAACAAACCATCTTCATCTAGGGTTGCCAGTGGTGGCAACGCTGTGTGGTGTAATCTAGCAATCTCAATCGCATCATTTGTAGAGTTCAGTGCATCAATTCCAGCTTTTCCTATGTTGCCCACACCAGGCAATGAAAACAAACAAATTCTAGCACCCAGTAGATTTTCATGGCCATCTCGCCACTCAATCAGTAGACTCATAGTCGCTAAATCATTCAATAAGCAGTATAATGTTTGACATTGAAATCAAACAAAAAATTCGATTTCAATACTAATGAAAAGGCTCCGTCACTCTTCTTCTGACCTGTTTTTACGGGTTTCTGAAATTTTTTCTAGTTCCGGCAGTGAATTTAACCAATCTTCTGACTCAATATTGTACATTTTCCGACGGATACTCGCTCTTTGATCTTCTGGAGACCATTTCATTGGCGCGGCAGCATTTGCTGTGCCATCACAATGAGGACAGTCTCGGAGTAGTGTCCACGCTTTACACTGGACACATTGTTGTAAGAGCTGCCTTGCCATGTATCGGCGTGGTAGTTATTGTTTATGATTAAGTCGGTACTATTCTCTAAAGCAAGTTGCTTGTCCACCATATTCTTCCATTTTACTTACAATGACATTGGAAACTTCAATCCATAAGTCTTCAGCAGTTTTGAAGTCTGGTGCTTTAAGTACGATTCTATATTCAGGGGCTCCGTTGTAAAAACACATCACGGATACTTCATCCTTATCGGATGTGTAATTCTCAGCAGATGCAAGTGCATCCTTGATTACTTCAACGCCATTCTCAACATTAATTGACAGATTCAAATTACCTTTAATTTCAACAAACGGTGGAATTATGTTTTCGATCGCAATTTCTGTGAACTCCTTTATCCATTCGCCGTCAAAACCCGCATCGACAATTGAGGTTTCATTCATTGCAGCCTCTTCAAATGATGCATATAGAGTTCCAAACGCTGAAACTAAATCCTCACTCATTGACTCTCTTTTGTTATCATCCCATCCAACTTTTTCGCCTAACACTTTCAATAGTTGAATAGAACGCTGCTCATTTTTCCATTCCTGTAGTCTATCTCTTCTGCGCTCCTCTGAAACAGACTTCAATGATAGCTCAAGTGAAGAGCCATCTTTCTTGGTACGCATTACTTTACAAATCAGTCTTTGACCATCGCGAACAAATGTCCGGATATTCTTGACCCAACCACTGGCAATCTCGCCAATGAATATGAACCCCTCAATTCCGGGATACTCATCGAAATCAACGTAAACACCATTTTGCTTGACATTCTTTACAGTGACAACAACTAGTTCGCCTTCTTCGGGCGTATTTACTCGGTCGCTCATGGAGGCTCAGCCTCCTCATTCCATTACTTCGACCATTTTACAGCCGACAAGTTTTGCTTTTCCACCGGATGGTGATGTGAGTGTGGCTCCACATACTGTGCATGCGATAACTGTAGTCGCTCTAGAAAATATTAGGGATTCAGAGCCACAGTCTTTGCATGATACTTTCATAAAATTCCCAGACAATTAATCACCTCATTTGTCGACTAATTCAAACTTCTTAGCTCTCTGGCACGGCGCATAGTGTGCTTTACCAGTTTCTGTGCATCTGAATAGAATGTTGACTCTTTTGGTCGGCTTTTCCCTACCATCCGGCTTTGGACGGGGGAAACCTCTGTAACCTGCCATAACCTTACGAAATCTCCTTTGACCCCATTTAAGTTCAGAGGCTCGCTTTTTCTTAACGCGCTCTACTGTGTGCATGGTATGCTTGCCAGCCGAGGGGCTGTAGCGCTTTATTTGACGAGGCATTTTCACCATGGTACCACCTTGAGCATTCGTCCCACTAAGGTCGGGTATTTAGAAACTCCGTATGTGACTATATATGAAAACAGACAACTGAACCTCAAATTTAGGGATGAAGTAATTAATCCGCTGCTCCTCCAGAGGTCATGGATGAAATCCTCGAAGCGGCGCTCCTATTTTGGTTGCCACTTGCTGTTATCCCATTGGGTGTTTGGTTTTCTCAAAGCAAATCCTCTACCTTTGGGGCGAGATTAGGAATTATTTCGTCATTGATCGGACTGGGCTTTGTTTTGTCCAGTCCATGGACGGTCCCGGATTCTCCTTCAAGCGCAGTTGGTCATTTATTCGGCTTTATTCTCGGTCCATCAATCTTAATGTTAGTTGGTCTTTTCAAAGTTGCATATTCTGGTAACGTTCCGGTAGGACGACTTCCATCCAGTGATAGAAACTTTGGTGCAATATTGTTTGCTTTGGGAATTCTTTGGCTTTCTCTGATGCATTGGTGGGAAATTACTCCAACGTTAAGTTCTGGTGAATTAAATCCATATTGGCTAATTTTTCTACCAAATTTCCTGTTGTCTCTATCATCGATTTCAATGGCCGCCGGTTTGGCTATGATAGTATATGGGGATTCACGTGACAAAGAATCAAAATATCTATTCGGGATGTCTTTATTTTCAATTTTGTTCTTACTCTGCGCAATGAATTTCGATTCCTCAAATATTGAATCTACCGAGTTTAGAAAATATGTCTGGCTGTCCATAGCAGACATAATCGGCATAGCAATCGGATCAATTTTGGCAATATTTTCTTTCGCATCGGTAATTTTTGTTTATGAAAAGAGCCTGCCTAAGCCTAAATCTATTCCTGCCCCGACAGAGGAAGAGCTTTCGAGAGTTTCTAGAATCATCAAAGAAAACATTGGAGGGGAGGAGTGAATGCCCAAAGATGGAAGAAAGGTCAGTAGTAAGGTAGTTGCAATTGGTCTTGCCTTTCCGATAATCTTAGTTGCCGCTCTAGATTATTCGCTAAATGATTCAATTCCAAACTTTGGAATCGAAGAACTCAATCCGCGAGTTGCTAATTCTGCATTGACAGCATTTATTCTAGCATCAACGGTTCTCTTAGGAAATATGTTCTTTTACGGAGAATCAAGAAATCGTCCATTGGCGCCAATTTTTGCTATGGTTATCGCTGTTCTTGTTGGTGTTTTAGCGACAATATTTTTCATAAATCAGGGGCCAATGTTGTTAGAAGAAAATGGTTCTGTGAGGGCTCAATTAGTCTACAATATAGCGCATACAATTGTTTCTATTACAGCGTTATCTCTATCACTCCTGATTACACTCGGAATATTATTTTCAGTAATTACTCATTCCCCATCAAAAATCTCTAAATCTTACCTGCTTGTTGAAGAGGAGTAAATAGCCTCCGTTTATTTCATAAAGTATTGGTAGGTGGCCAAGACGCTGAGGTGAGTTAATGTCAAAGGGTACACCGTCTATGGGCCGCCGCCAAAAGACTACACACATTCGATGTCGTAGGTGCGGAAGAAATGCATACCACAAGCAAAAGCGCGTGTGCGCATCATGCGGCTATGGAGCAACAGCAAAGATGAGAAAGTTTGGTTGGTCGAAGAAAACTCATCGCCCAAAAGCTTGATTCAGCGAACGATTTGATGGTCACTTGTGTAGCAAACAATCATTTGCTAACTGAATCGTGGTGGAATTGTGTGCGGGATAATTGGCGTTGTCGGTAAGAAGGGTTACCACGTTAATCAATTGATTTACGATGGACTGACCGTTCTACAACACCGAGGTCAAGATGCGGCCGGGATAATGACCGAATTTGAGGGTCAATTCAGGTTAAGAAAATCAAATGGCTTAGTCCCCAACATATTTTACACACGTCACATGCAGAGGCTGCAAGGTCATATTGGAATAGGACATGTAAGATATCCGACAGCAGGTACCTCTTCAAAGGCTGAATCACAACCATTCTACGTTAATTCGCCATACGGACTTTCAATTGCTCACAACGGTAATCTTACAAATGCTGATGAACTTAAGTCAATCCTTCGTGATAAGTACTTTAGACATATGAACACACAGAGTGACTCAGAGTTATTGCTCAATATTCTTGCAGTTGAATTGACTAAATATTCCTCTGACTTGTCCATTGGGGGCGAACCTCATTTGGATATTGAAACAGTATTCAATGCAATTTCTGCACTGAATAATCATGTAAAGGGCGGATATGCTTGCGTTTCAATGATATCAGGATATGGTTTACTTGCCTTCCGAGATCCCAATGGAATCAGACCTCTGATTTTTGGTAAGCGAGAATCGGAAGATGGTACTGAATGGATTGTTGGTAGTGAATCGGTAGCCATCACAGCTTTGGGTTTTGAGATAGAAAGAGATGTAATGCCTGGCGAAGCAATCTTTATCTCTTCTAGCGGCCATTTATTTTCTCGAATTTGTGCTGAAGAAACTAGCCGAAATCCTTGTATTTTTGAATATGTATATTTTGCGAGACCGGATTCAGTAATTGATGGGATATCGGTTTACGAAGCAAGATTGAATCAGGGAAAAATGTTAGCAGAAAGAATAATTCAAGAGTGGCCTGACCATGATATAGATGCAGTAATTCCAATCCCAGATTCAGGTAGAATTGCCGCATTACAAATGGCTAATTCGCTAGGAGTTCCATACCGGGAAGGATTTGTCAAGAATCGGTATGTAGGAAGAACCTTCATAATGCCCGGACAGGCACTTAGAGAAAAGTCGGTAAGACGTAAATTAAACACCATAGAGAATGAATTTAAAGGCAAGAACGTGCTTCTTGTTGATGATTCGATAGTAAGAGGTACAACAAGTAAACAAATAATTGAGATGGCTCGAGAATCCGGTGCATCAAAGGTATATTTTGCATCTGCTGCTCCTCCAGTAAGATATCCGAACGTATACGGAATTGATATGCCAGCAACCTCTGAATTTGTCGCAAATGACAGGACGATTGAAGAAATAAATCAACACATTAAGTCGGACAGGTTATTCTATCAAACTCTCGAAGATTTAGTCAAATCTACCCACAATGCAAATTCAAATGACATAAAGTTTGATTCGAGCTGTTTCGACGGATTTTATGTGACTGGTGACGTTTCTGAGGAGTATTTAGCAAAACTGCACGAACAACGTAATGACGAAGCAAAATCTCACTTTGATGATGATGAGCAGATCCTTGACATACACAATGACTCAAATTGATTATGATTTGACAGCGTCAAATGAGTACTTCAATATCAACCATTAAAAACCACATTCGATTATTTTCTTCACCAAGTAGGGTTAGTAAGTTCTGATTTGATAATCTAGATAAACTTCGTAAATTAATCATTGAATAGTGAACTTAATCATGTTTAACCATGCGGTAATAATATGCTTACTCGTGAGGTGAGAGTCGCCTTTACTCCCCAGAGCACGGTTACCGGCATTGCACTTTCCAAGGATGGTAGAGCATTTTCATGGTCAGAAAAGCTTGGTTTGCTAAATCTTTCAATCGACGACTTGGAACCGAAGCAAACCTCTATAGAAGGAAATGCTCAAGGTATATTCTTTAGAGATGACAAGTTATATTTTGGTGATGATAACTTTGGGATAAAATGTTATGATCGGATTCTCGAATTGATTTGGGAATGTGAAATACCAGGAGGTGTGTCATTGGTTGAGATGTATCATGAATTTATCGCAGTTGTAGATAATTTAGGCCGATTAGTCACAGTTGATTATGCGGGCAAGATTATAGACGATAATCTACAATTTACTTCAATTATTAAGCTCTTATCAGTTGATTCTGGATTAATTATTGTGCAAGAAGACGGAACAGTACATTGCTTCGATGGCAAAAACATAATTTGGAGCAGACCGGCTAGAGGAGAAGTTGGTGAAGCGATTACGGCGGTAGGAACTGATATATTTGGTCAATTGATTATCGGTAGGGAAGGATATGCTTTGGTTCCCGGAGATGAGGAAGCACTGGAAATAGAGGTATGGAACCTAGTGGATAACCAAGTAATGATGCGCGACGAGATAAAAAGTAGATTAACAAATATTTCATCTTCAACAAAAGGTACATATCTGGGTTTTGATGATGGCAGTATTCATATGCTTGAATCAAAAGCACCATCTGGATATCAACTTTCAGACATTATTTTTCACTGCAAATATCCAATTCAGACCTTAATAGCATCAGAGAACAGCATAATCGCAGGGTCGTGGTTTTACCTACACGGCATAACAGACGATAACAGAAATTGGATGGTGGAACACCAAGGCATGGTACAATTTTCAGCTTATTCTCTAGCTAACCAAGCATTTTATTTTGCGGGAGATGATCAAAATGATTTCACTAATATTGAACCAATAGGTGTAATAGATATATCTAGAGAATTGATTGAAAAAGATAAGTCTGAGTTGACCGAATGGTTTGAATTAATTGGGGAAGTAGGAACTATGTCTGTTGACGATATTTATTCTACGGACGATAAATTTGAGTCATTATTGCTCAATTCAGAAGCAACAAGTAATTCTGCTGGCGATAATTTGAATCAAATTTTGTCAGCATTGGAAGAGGATAATGAACCACTACCAAATCCTCAGGATGACATTTTGACCGATGTGATCTTACAAGATTTAGCTGAAGAATTACCAACCAAAAACATGCCAATTGCCAATGCGGGGGAGGATCGGATATACGATTCTGGAGCGGATGAATCCTCAATAATTGTACTCGATAGCAATGATACAAAGGGGGATAAAAATCGCATCGTGAGTTATTCTTGGATCGATGAATCAGGAAAAGAAGTATCAGATTTACCAAAATTCCGAGCGAAATTAAACAAAGGCAAGTATCGTTTCGAACTTAGAATAACCGACGATGAGGGTAATTCAACGTCTGACACGATCCAAGTAGAGGTGATTTAAATTGAAACATAGTGACTTATGGATTGAATCATTCGTTGTTGGAGCATTAGCAATGAGATGTTCTGTCGTTACCGACCTATCGAGTGGTGATACAGTAATTATTGATGGGGGTTCTGAATCTAATAGAATTATCTCCTGGATTAATGGATTCGAAGGAGTCGGTCCAGACTGGTCTAACGGGCCGGAAAACTTCGGAGAAATGACACAGCGAGGAATTCCGGCTAGAAAGGTAGTTGCTCTTGTTAATACTCATGCTCATTTCGACCACTCAGGAGAGATACCATACTTGCTTGAGGAATATGATGTTAGTTGGTACTTACATGAGGATGATTTCTTTCTACAAAGCTTGGTAAAGCAATCTGCTATGAGGTGGGGGTTCGAATTACCAGAGCCAGCAGTTGCTGACAAGTTACTACATGATGAGATGGTTTTACAACTCGGCACCCTAAAGTTCAGGATAATGCATACTCCCGGACACACACTAGGTGGCTGTTGTATATTATTGGATGTTGATGATGGTCCTAGCCAATTATTCGCTGGAGACACATTATTTGCTGGTTCAGTTGGGAGAACAGATTTACCAAACAGTGGTGGTGATATTAATGTTCTAGTTAATTCAGTGATCACCAAATTATGGCCCTTAGATGACGACACTGTGGTTCATCCAGGCCATGGTCCAAAAACAACCATAGGTGTGGAGAGGGTTTCCAATCCGTATGTTGGTTCTAATAGTGCTCTATTCGGCCGCTTCAATTAATTCGTTTTAATTGAGTAAACCAGATAATGAACTGCTCAATACAGGAAGCGCCTCTTCCCATGTTGCAACAATTCCATAGTCTGCATGCTGGAAGATTGGTGCGTCTGCATCCTTGTTAATTGCTACGATATATTTCGAAGAGCGCATTCCCGCAAGATGTTGGATTGCTCCTGAAATCCCCACTGCAATGTATAGATTTGGATTAACAGTTTTTCCAGTCTGTCCTACCTGCATTGAATGTGGTATCTCACTCCATGTATCAACTGCGGCTCTGGATGCTCCTACAGCAGCCCCTAATTTGTCTGCGATTTCTTCTAAATGGGTAAAGTTAGCCGGCGTGCCCATTCCTCGTCCACCAGAAATTATGATATTTGCTTCTGAAACATCGAGTCTTTCAGAAGCACGCTGTACCATTTCTTTGACGGCAGTTGATACATTACCGCTTGTGTCGATTACTTGCATATCACTGCTTCCACTGTTTTCTGATGGAGTGAATACATTTGCTCTAATACTAATTACTGCATCTCCATTCAATGACATATTTTGTATCACTTTACCCGAGTAGATTGGCGTAGACAGTGTTGTACCATCGATTGATATAACATCTTGAATTACTGATATAGAGCGTCTTGCGGCAATTCTTGCCGCCAAGTCTTTTGATTGTGCTGATGCGGAAGTGACTATTATTCCAGAAGGAGCAACCGCATCTATAGCTTCAGCCCAAGCTGCAGCGTCATAGTTCGAAAATACGTCCGATTTTGCGGCGATTACTTTGGCGACGCCCGAAATATTAGTTGCATCGTTGGCCACAGACGAATCTGCACATGGCACAACGATAGTACAGCTTGATCCTAATTGATTTGCCGCTGTCACCAACTCGTTTGTAGTCTGACTAATTTTTCCTTTTGACAATTCTGCTATTACTATTGTATCTGACATTTTTTCACCTCAAATTATGTTTGCTTCGTCTCGAAGCAGCTGTGCTACTGTTTGAGCGGATTCTCCACCCTCGAATTTCTTACCAGCGGGTTTTGCTGGAGGCATGACATGGGAAACAATTGATACAGAGGGCGCTGGAGTAGTAACCGATTTGACATCAACCTGTGCTCTTTTAGCCATCATTATTCCCTTGACGTTAGATTTTCTTACTTTCGTCGATCCTTTATCGCAACTCACCACAGCAGGAAGTGTAACCGCAATTATTGCGTTCCCTCCTTCACACGGAGATGTTACGGTAAGCCCACCATCAAAGGTAATTTCAGTTATGTTTGAGACGGACCCCCATCCGAGTTTTTCAGCCACTCCTGGTCCGGTTGAGCCAGCACCTGTATCGGCTGCTGATTTACCACAATAAACCACATCATAGCCGCCGGATGAAATCTCTTGCGCTAGGACTGTTTGAAGCCCATTCGAATCCATATAATCGTCGCTATCGAGTCGGATGATATTATCCACACCAAGTGCCTTAACGCCTTTCAATACCTTGTCTGCGCCCGCAGGGCCGACGGTTATTGCAGTGACAGTTCCACCATCAGATTCTTTGTGTTTAAGCGCATTTTCAACGGCAAACTCATCGTATGGACTGATATCCATTTTGACGGTAGACAAATCAACTCTGTCACCGGAAATCTGAATTTTTGAGTTAGTATCTGGAACTTGTTTGACTAGTACTGCAATGTTAACCATAGTATCACCAATACACGCTCCTAGGGTATTCGATTCATGAACATTTGTATTGATTTTTTAGTGCAAAACAGCATCAACTGCGATTCTACTTATTATTTACTAAATGATTTACTTGTTCCAGTAATTCTGGGTTTTCATCAAAATGCTTCGCCACAGTTTCTAACCCCCTTGAAATACCATCTGCAATACCGAATTTTGCATCCAACGGGTGAAGAGTTCCGTCCATCACAGCCTGCCTAAATTCCTCTAAGCTAGTCCATGTTGAAGGTTCTCCGAATTTTGGATTTGGAGTGACAATTATTTCCCCGAACTCAGGCAAAATTACGTGTTCTGCTAATTCATATATCGGGGAATTTTCGTCATTGGAATTGAGATAAGCATGCTTCTGCATTTTTTTCCTCAGTCGCTTGGGGTCGTCGTGAATTAGTATCGCACCTCCGGGGTCGGATTTGCTCATTTTATGATCAAAACTTTCCATTCTTGAACCGCTAGATTTTAACGATGAAATAATTGGTGTATGCAAACATGTGGCTTTTTCCCAACCATACTTCCCCGCCACATCACGCATGAACATGTGGGCTTTCCTTTGATCCATTCCGCCTATCGCAATATCCATTTTAAGCTCAAATATATCACTTGCTTGCATTGCAGGGTAGAAGAATTTAGACAAATCATGGTCGGATGAAGCTTCATCTCGACCCATTATCGTAAACGTTTTTCTTACCATCGCTAAAGTCGCACCTTTTGAACATCTGAGAACTCTCGCCCAGTAATCTCCACTATCCATAAGTTCAGAGGCATAAAAAAACCTTAATTGACCAGGGCCATCTCCTTCTGGAGGATAATCAAGTAATGCTCTGAAAGTATCTTCCATGTACTTTGCAGTGGTTTGAATGTGTTCCATATTGCCATTGAATTTATCATTGATCCACGCATGCCAATCAGCGAGGAAAATAAGTACATTTACCTCTGCATCGAGCATTCTCTTTAGTTGTAAAGACAGAACCTTCCAACCGATGTGGGCTTTTCCTGAGGGTTCAAAACCAACATAACACCTCAATACTCCATCTCCTCCAGCACTGACCCCATCAGCGATACAGTCAACCAAGTAATTTAGACCGACAGTTTCTTCCACGGAACCAATTATTTTGTGGACTCTAGCCTTTTGATCTTGACTTAATTCGCCCAATCTTGGGCATTTTTCCTGATATTGAATCAACATTTGTTCAATATCCATTGGCTCACCTCAAAACAAATCGTTGAGTTTCTTGACTTTGCCTTCTGATGGAGCATCGCCGTTTTCGATTAATGCTTCAAGTTCAGCAATCATTGTCAAAGCCTTTTCTTTGATTTCCTCAGTCAATTTGGTGCTCATTTCCATTGATTTGTGAGCCATTTTAATTGCAGACTTTGCTTTGGAGAATTTCTTGGCTTCCTCTTTGGCTTTGTCTCCTCTTTGTTTTCCGTTGTATCCGGTGGCTTGATCTAGAAAGCCAGACCAACGTTTTCTAGATTCCATTGCCTGTTCTCTTCCTCCTTCAGCGCTTAAGAATTCACCCAATGCTTCCCCTTTCAATTGTTCAACATCGACTGATAACTTTCCATCATTGTCAAATTTTCCAGAAACTTTCGTTAAAATTCCAAACGAAGCAGTAAATTCGCCTGCTGAATTAGCGTTTACGTTGTCAAAATATTGTGTTGCTAATTTTGCAAGTCCTGCATTTCCACCAATCTGTTTAATCAGGCCACGCTTTACTGAGAATTTCTCCATGAGCACACCCAAAACACCATCGAACATAAGGCTCACCGTCAAAAAAAGGTTGAAGAGAAATATTTTGATTGAGCACTTTGTGGAAGGATTGTGCGAGTTAACTATCTTTTACCGGTGTTTATGGTACTTATTCTGATGCTCCCAGTAGTTCTAGCAGAGAATAAGCAAGTCGATTTATCACTCGAATCATCAGTTGCGGGGTATGATGTTGGAATTTCCACCGCAGCAGTGGCGCCAGATGGTGGGACTGTACTACTGGTGGGTAATGAAGGATATGTCCACCTTATCTCGGCAAAGAATGCTGGGGATCGTTCACAAGATGTAGAACTTAATAGCGGCAGAGAATATGATTTTAATGATGTTTCGTGGCACCCTAGGAGCGAGGCAGCATTAATCGCTGGAGATTTTGGCACTGCAATGAGATACGAAAAAGTAGATCACAGCGTTACTCTTGTTAACGGAACAGGAGCAATTTTAGGTCGCGACATGAGTTCGGTAGAGTGGCGTAGTGCGGGTGATTACGCATACTTTGGTGCCAAGGATGGTTCTTTATGGCGATTTTCTGAGGGCACTGGATTCATGAATCTTGGTAATGATGCCGATTCAGAAATTACCGGGATTTCTTGCCACATGAACTACGATTTGTGTGTAGTTTCTACCATTTCAAGTGGTTTGGGAGTAATTGGTCAAGCGCACAACATATCGTGGATTAGTGGAACGAGAACAGATACATGGCTTGATGTTGAATGCCCATCTGCGGCGATTAAACGATGTGTAGCGTTTGGAAGTGGTTTACGTATGATTACAATTTTGCTAAATACTGTAGATCATAGTAAATCAGATGTCGGAGCCATGGTTGAATTTAGAACCCTAGAGGGGGATTTTATCTCATCTTCCGTTGGCCATTCTAGTACTTCGATTATCCATCTTGCACCATTTGCTACAGTAAGATATGAGCCACAAAGTGATGAAGCAAAAGTGCAAGTATCCTCAGAACAAATGGCGGATTGGGATTCCATAATTGCCGGCAGACAGATTTCATTTGTGTGGGAAAATGATTTCAACAGTGGTTTTGTGATAACTTCAAACGGCAATTTAGTTGCATTTGAACCATATCAGGTTAAGATTGAAAATACTATGCTAACAACGGTAATATTGATTGCGGTATCTGTTTCTGTGCCAGGTGTTATTTTAGGATTAATTTACATGAATAGCCCGTTTTTGCAGAGAAAATACAATCAATTAGTCAAAAAAAGAAAGTGAATACATTCGCGGCTCGTAGTTAGGTTCTTGAAGCGCCTATGTTCAGGAGATAATGGGGAGAACATATGGAGCAGTTCGAGGGGCTCGATTTTTACGACGTAGAAAGCCTACTGACAGAAGAAGAAATAATGATTAGAGACATGGTTAGGAGCTGGGTAGATGAGGAAGTTTTACCAAAAATCGAACACGCTTGTGAGGCAGGAATATTCCCTGATGAGTGGCGTGTTGCCCTAGGTGAAATGGGTGTGTTAGGCGCCCCATTGAAGGGCTATGGCTGCCCGGGATTGTCTTATGTCGCTTACGGTTTAATCTGTCAAGAATTGGAAAGAGGCGACTCGGGTCTACGCTCATTTGCTTCAGTCCAGGGTTCTCTGGCTATGTATCCAATTTGGGATTTTGGTAGCGAGGAACAGAAGAATCACTATTTGCCAAAACTAGCATCAGGCGAAATGGTGGGCTGTTTTGGCCTAACTGAGCCTGATTACGGTTCAAATCCCGGCGATATGATTACCAAGGCAGAAGATATGGGAGATCATTATCTTTTGAATGGTGCTAAAATGTGGATTACCAACGGAACTATTGCTGACGTAGCGGTAGTTTGGGCTAAATTAGATGGAGTAATCAAGGGTTTCATAGTCGAAAAAGGCGATGAAGGATTCTCTGCACCTGAGATGAAGGGTAAACATTCGCTAAAAGCATCGGTAACCAGTGAATTAGTATTCCAAGATTGTAAAATTCCTAAAGACCGAATTCTACCAGGTGTTAAAGGACTCAGAGGGCCGTTCTCTTGCTTGAACAATGCGCGCTACGGTATTTCATGGGGCGCTCTTGGAGCCGCAATGGCCTGTTTCCACAGCGCAAAAACCTACGCACTATCAAGAATACAGTTCGACGTACCTATTGCATCTTATCAACTAGTTCAGAATAAATTAGCATGGATGTTGAGAGAGATTACCAAAGGACAGTTGTTAGCCTACCATCTCGGCAGAAAGAAAGATGATGGTACTTGGTTTAATGAACAAATATCATTAGCAAAGATGAACAATGTCGATATTGCTCTAGAAATTGCTAGGACTGCACGCGACATTCACGGTGCAAATGGCATACTAGACGAGTATCCAGTTATGCGTCACATGGCAAACCTAGAATCTGTTAAGACCTACGAAGGAACTCATGACATTCACAATTTGATATTGGGAAGATACATTACTGGAATTCAGGCATTTACCCGCACTCAGTGAAATTAAACTGAGGGTAAAATACCGATTCTTGCTAAGCCATTCCATATTGGGTCTAGAATTCTTGGTAACATTCTGTGTCTAACGTAAACAGCCGCTGCCAAACTCATCTTTTGCAATTTGTTTAGCTTTACTCGCTTTGTGAAAACATCGCCTTGTTCTTTCTCAATTTGTCGAAGAATTTTATCATAGAAAGCAATCATAGCTGCTGGAGAGTATCTAGTTCTGCGTGGGAGTAACGGAAGCAATTGCCTTGCCTCTTCGAGATAACTTCTTGCTCTTTTTGCGTAGTGATAACAATATGGTTCCCAGGTCTTGTTTAGCACGACTTTACCGTCCAATTCGACTTCCTGAATACCGTTCTTTTCAAGTTCGTCCAAGGGTAAGTATACTCTATCTCTTTGAATATCTTCTCCAACATCTCTCAGAACATTGGTCAACTGCATGAAAATTCCCCAAGATTCAGCATATTTTTTCGCCCTTGGGTCGCTATATCCATAGATCTCGATACACATTAGACCTACTACAGAAGCGACACGGTAGCAGTAATCATATAATTCGTCAAAGGTTCGGTACCTATTATTGTAAAGATCGTCTTCCATACCGGAGATTAAGTCATCGAAAACATTTCTAGGAATCTCATATCTTACAACAGTGTCTTTCAGTGCTAAGAATACGGGATCGGTTGAGTAAACGTCGGTGTAGCAGGTTGACAGCTTCTTTCTGAAGAAAAATAATTGAGTGCTCTTGTTTAGGTAGGATTCTTGATCTAGGATAGTTCCTCTATTCTGCAAGGATTCTAGTTGCTGTCTGTAAGCTATGGCTTCTGGGTCCGTTTGACCAACGCTGCCAGGGAAATGGTCTGCCCAATCACCATCAGCAATATCATCCGCTCTTCGACAAAATGCGTAGACTGCACACATGGCAAGTCTCTGTTCGTCAGGCAGGTACTTGAACGAGTGATAGAAGTTTCCAGCCTCTTGAATAGTGAGTTTTTCGCAGTACTGGTACGCTAATTTCAGCAATTCTTGCGGTGGTTGTTCAGACCATATTGGTGCATCGAGGTTCTGGAACGGATCTACTAATTCGTTTTTTTCTGTGATACCAATGAAGGCCACACCCTCTCTCAATGCTTCCATTGCTGTAACGCTGACAGCTTTGACGGCGTCTCGAGCGAGAACAACACCAGCACGTAATCTGTCTAGAGTGGTTATTTTCGGGTTTTCATCACCGTTTTCTCTGGATTTTGCATTGCCTTGTAATGGGAAAAGCAAATCCAGAGGTTTCCGGCGTTCCAACATCCCTATCAATATGATGTATTGGTTCTCCTTTTTTATTGCTTTGTTGGATAGCATCATTAAATAATTTATCTAGTCGAAGAATAAAATCATCAATTGGCGGTCAATGGGTGCATGTAAGTAAATAATTACTAAATCAGATTACTTGCTTTCTTTATTTTTCTCTAGCAGACGTTTCACACCGCCCGGAATTATCAATGCTCTGAGTAATTTTTTCGCATATGATTTTATCTCATCACGAGTAACTTTGATGCGCTCAGCAGAATCAAGGATGTTACCCTCTCTCAAGAGTGCGACAGTTCTTTGGCCAATCAATACCGGTAACATACACGATGCTTTTAGCCTAAATTGAGTATCTGGTAACATCTTAATGTAATCAATCGCTTCATCAAGATGCTGATTGGTTAAGTCGAGATATTCATCATATAGTGGCCTAAATTTATCGATATTTTGAGGGTTTAGCAAATCTTCTGGAGTCAAGTCGTGTTTGTTCAATTCTTGTATCGGGATGTAACATCTACCAAATCTCAAATCTTCAGGAATGTCCCGAAGTATGTTGATCATCTGTAATGCCTTACCAAATCGAATGCCTTTGTTAAAGAAAATTTCTTCCTTTTCTTCGGGCATGGTTATCAAATGGGCTAATGACATTTTAGTCCAGAATACCCCAACACAACCAGCCACTCTGTATGTATAATCATCCATTTCGGTATTATCGTTTAATGCAGATATGCTGCCGCCTTCCTTGGCAGGGCCAAATCGTTCTAAGTCGAGTATTTGTCCCCCAATAATTACTTGCAAACATTCTAACATCCTTTGTTGGTCATCTGCGTCATAAACCTGTAGACCATCGATGACATCTTTCACGTTTAGAAGTAATTCAGCCTCATTTGGATTTTCTTGAATTTTTGATAGGCTGGTAAAATCAGGGAGGTTCGCGGAATTTCCTTGTACTACTTCGTTGTAATCCTTCAAAAAATTCAGTAGCTCATCAGTATTGCCATGCTTAGAATCAGCTATTGTATCTGCAACTCGAGCCAAAAGATACAGTAGACCTATCTGTCCACGAACTTTCTTAGGAAGATACCTCAGTGTTGGATAAAAAGACCTAGATGTAGTCTTGAGCAAATTATCAATTTTTTCATTGATAAGTACTGACATACAATCCCTTCATAGCGGCTAAAAAGTAATCGTTATTGACCCTATGGTTCTATGATAGAATTTTAATTTGTATGATAAGTGGTTGGATGATTAATTTGGTCATTTTACCCAAAAAACAGGGTTCGTTGCGGGGGTAAATCATAGTAAGGCTTTATTGGGAATTGACCCACCGTTAGATTGAGGGGATAATATGCAATGCGGCTCTTGCGGTGAAGAGATACCAGCAGATAGCATATTTTGTTCCGAATGCGGAGCCCGACAAGACCTGTCTAGGGCCGGCGGATTCACAACCCCGAGTGCTGTTGGCTTATCAGGTCAAGAGGTAACAGGTGGCAGAAGTTTTGGGGTTGTATCTGGTGAAGCAATTAGGCATCAAAGGGAAATGTCAGTAACAGATCCTAATGCAGTTTCTCCTGAGTTAATGAGGCAAATCGCACAGAGTATGCAAAACCAACAAAACATACCACCAGTCGGCAATTTTCCGCCACAAGGATATCCCAATATGATGAATCAACAAAACAACCTGAACCAGCAAATGCCAATTAATAATCCTGGCAATTTGCCGCCATCAAATGTTCAAAATGTGACTCCAATGAATCCCTCTTCGTCCCCAACCGATGAGATGGTGAATAGATTGGCCGAAGCCGAAAAGGCCATGAAGAGTGAGAGACGCAACCAGTGGCTGAACATGAATCAAACCTCTGCTTCAAATGTCTTATCCAATCTTGGAGCAGATTTACCGGGACACTTGAGAAACGAAACGAGTGCTGCTCAGGAAATTCTAACCGGTGCATTGGGCGGGCAAAAAGATGCTCCAAGCGACGCTTTCCTCAGAAGAATGTGCGAGGTAGCCGTTAGAAGAGTTGCTAGAAAAAGAGGAGTTGCCGTAGAGACACCTCAAGCAAAACTGGAAGATGATATTCTAACAGTAAATATCACTTACATTGACGATGGCCGGGTACTTGATACACCCGATGAATTAAATCATGCATTCGAACATGCAATTCAAACCGAGATTGCTCTCAAAGGTTTTGATTATGTAGCAGAAATAAATCTTTATCGCTCCAAAGACGGAGAAATAGAGAATCTCTCCGAAGAGGAAGATGACGAGGAAATGTTTGCTTGTGAAATCTGTGACGGATTGGTCAAAGAAAGTGATAGCGAATGTCCACACTGTGGAGCAATTTTCGAAGATGAAGAGGATGAACAGCCCCGAGTTCCATCAAGAGGTCCCCCAAGAGGCGCACCTCCGAGTGCACCATCACGAAGACCTCCCCCAAAGGGTCCATCTAGGGGCGGTCCTCCAGGCGGCCCTTCACGA
>CAYPPO010000030.1:0-2112 GCA_964412625.1 uncultured Candidatus Poseidoniales archaeon | reverse complement strand
GGCGGTCCTCCAGGCGGCCCTTCACGAAGCGGTCCTCCAGGCGGTCCTTCACGTAGTGGCCCGCCAAAGGGACCTGGTAGATCTCCACCATCTAAGCCAGCCGGGCCGTCCGGCGGTCCTCCGCGTGGCCCACCAAAAGGGCCCAGTCGAGGTCCACCGCCAGGTGGACCAAAAGGCGGCCCGCCGAAGGGCCCTAAACGTGGTCCTCCAAAATGAGTAAGTGATAATATTGGCAAACAAGGAATTGCCCGGATTCGGCGCTATTGGATTCAGAGGCAAACTGCGGCCATCACAAGTAGCCGCAGTTTCGGTTATTGAGCCACAGTTAGAGATTCAGGGAAAACACCTTCACATCGTTGCGCCACCTGGATCAGGAAAAACAGTCCTCGGTCTCTATGTATGGGCGGACTTGGTGCGTAAACCCACGCTTGTTTTATCACCCAATTCCGCAATTCAAGCACAGTGGGCAGCAAGAACTGATCTATTCGATTTAGATGGCAAAGATGAATTTGTAACCACTGACCCTAAGAGTCCTGGATTGCTTACATCTCTCACATATCAATCAATCACTATGCCAAAGAGGGGTGGTGAAGAATTAAACGAGGCTGCTATTGAATTATGGACAGAAAGTTTGATTTCAAATGGCGAGGCAATTGATGAGGCAAACGCATTGGCCTGGCAAGAGGATCTAAGAATAAGAAATAACGATTATTATGAAGATAGACTATCAACCTATAGAAAGAAGGTTAGAGACGAATTTTCTAAACACGGAAACGCATTATGGACCTTGAGTGAATCCGCAAAAAATAATCTTCAGCGCCTAAAAGAAGTTGGTATCGGATTGATAATTCTTGATGAGTGTCACCATTTACTTCACCACTGGGGCAGGGTACTAACAGAAGTAAGAGAGTACTTCGATAATCCGATTGTGCTCGGTCTAACAGCAACACCACCAGACTTCCAACATTATGAGGAAGAAGATGCAAAAAGATATCAAGAGTTTTTTGGTGAAATTGACTATGAAGTACCAGTACCCGCATTGGTTAGAGATTCAAATTTAGCCCCATATCAGGACTTGGCACTTTTCGTCCGACCGTCACAAAACGAATTGAATTACGTTGCCAAGGTTGACGAGGAATTTGCTGATCTTCTCGATGACTTGCATCAGGTACAAGATTACTCAAATGCAACCTTACCTATTGACAAATGGGTGTTTAACGCGCTTGAAGAGAGGAAATCACCGGGTGGAAAGAGAGAAGAATGGGAACAGTTCAGTAAAAGAAATCCTGGATTTGCCAATGCCGCTAGAGCATTCCTGTTGAACACAATTGGTAGCATCCCAAAAGGAGTTCCTCATCCTCCGGATTATCTAATAAATTCATATCAAAACAAACTGGCTATATTGAGACCAGTTCTTGACCGCTATGTCAGGCACGGATTGCGCAGGAGTGAGAATGAACTTGACCATCAAAAAGCCGAGTTAGTCACTCAACGTTTGCGAATGTTGGGTAGCCAAATTACTGAAACTGGAATTAGACCCTGTGCATCTCCAGTAGGCCGAATAATGGCTTATGCATCGACTAAAGCCAAGGCGATTTCAACAATTTTAAGTTCTGAAATGCAAGCATTGGGTGAAGATATTCGAGCTGTAATTATCACTGATTTTGAGAAAACCTCAGCCACAACCTTGGTTGAAGGGGTAATGGATGATGAGGCCGGAGGCGCAGTTGCTGCGTTTAGACAAGCGGTTAGTTGTGATAATGTGGACTTACTCAATCCAATCTTGATGACCGGTAGTACTGTACTGGTCGATGACGACCTTGCGGTAGAATTCCTTGCTGCGGCAAATGATTGGATAAAACAAAGAGATCTGGCGATAACATTGGTCGATGAAATAAGGGGAGATTACCATGAAATTGTTGGTAAAGGAAAAGATTGGATTCCTCGGTATTATTCGTTAATGATAACAGAATTCTTCCAGCAAGGCATTACAAAATGTCTCATTGGGACTAGAGGCTTGTTAGGAGAAGGTTGGGATGCGTCGAGAATTAATGTTTTGATAGATTTGACAACAGTGACAACTAGTATGAGTATCAATCAATTAAGAGGTCG
>CAYPPO010000029.1:0-23316 GCA_964412625.1 uncultured Candidatus Poseidoniales archaeon | reverse complement strand
TTCCAGAACTTGCTGAATTCCCATCAAAATACATCTTTGAGCCACACCTAGCTCCTATGCACATCCAAGAATCAGCAGGATGTTTGATTGGCAAAGACTATCCAAGTCCAATAATAGATAGAAAAGCAGCGCGTAAAAGGAATTTGGAATCATTCAAGCTCAGTCTTGAAAAATTACGATGATGTCTTTACTAAACGCTGACAAAAATAGCGAATAAATTGTTGGAGAAATCTCAACATATATCTACTTCATGATTTCTATTCAAAAGCGTGACTAACGAGCGAGAACTCAAACCTAGTCTACTGAGTAAGGCGGTTACCAACTTGTTAATTTTCATACTCTTCTTCGTTTTGCCGTTAGTGGCTATTTACGTAATTCTTTCATTTGCTTCAGTATTTGGCATAATTGTCTAAATAATTTTATTGTTTTGCGTTGTTGCCAAAAAGATATTTTCTTAAAAGCCGATTATTGGTTAAACCACTGAAGAATCCCCAAGCCATTCGGTGGTATGATTTCACAATTAGAAAACAAACAGCATAAACAATACCGAACTCTGTCAAGTCATCGACGCCTAGCAAAAATGAAGAAACAGCAGCCATTATTGCTGCGATGCTGCCATCTTGAATGAATATCAAAAAGCTCCAAACTCTAGAGCGAGTCTCGCAATCCATGGGTTGCTGGTTTACCGATGGGGTAGATTAATCATTGGTTGCGAAGATAATCCTCGCCATACCAAGCCCATTGCTCCATGGTCCAACCTGCCGGTAATCCCTCTGCAGGCAAAGGCGGCCCTTGTGGTGCATTTACTGGCGGTTGAGCCATGACAACCGGTTGCTGTAGCGGCAACGGTTGCGGACTAAACATTGTATCTGTTGCATCTACGCTTACCGGCGGCAAGCCTTCCTGAGATTGCTTTCTGCGGGTAGCAAATAAGACAAACACGACAATTAGCGCCAAGATAACTCCGCCAACTATTGCAATATTTACTAGATTTGTCGAGCTGTCATCGGTTGTCTCTAGCACTGATTTAGTGGAATCTTCCGGATAAGCATCGATGTTATCGCCGACTCCATCACCATCTGTATCGATCGTTTCAGAAGCGTCGAACGGGAAGGCATCCAACTCATCATCCAGCCCATCACCGTCGGAATCTATGCAACCATAGCGATCGATCGTCGAGTTTCCAAACACAGTCGGACACGCATCTGGCAGATTGCCGCTGATTTCATCACCGTAGCCATCACCATCTTGGTCTGACCATTGAGATGCATCGTTATTGAAGGCATCAGCGGCATTGGACCAACCGTCGCCATCGCTATCTCGACAACCAAACAAATCCATTGTTGAGGTCCCAAATACACTTGGACAAGCATCTGGTTGGTTGCCTTCTGCATTGTCTCCATAACCGTCTTGGTCACCGTCAAAGTGTTGAGTATCATCATCAGGGAAAGCATCACCACCTAAATTGACGCTCCACACATCATCAGGATTAGACCAGCCATCACCGTCTGTGTCGACGCAACCGATTCGATCTTTGGTTGAGGTCCCAGCAATGCTGGGGCAATAATCGCCATCGGTTCCACGAACTTCATCGCCATAACCGTCTCCATCAGTGTCAGCCCATTGACTGGCATCTAGTGGGAAAGCATCTAGACTGTCGGTATAGCCATCATAATCAGTATCCAAACAGCCTGTCAAATCATTGAAGCTCGAACCACTTTCAAGCGGACAATCGTCAATTTCATCACTGTAACCATCGTTGTCATCATCGGTATCTTCTGTCGCGTCTTCACAACCATCAGCATCGTTATCTGTTAGTGAACTGGATTGGAAATCGAGTGATGAGATTGGACATAAATCTGATGACATGCTCGAAATAGTGCATGTTGCATCCTCATTGCCAGCATCACAAATACCATCATTGTCATCATCTAAATCTTCAGAATCATCCCGACAACCATCGCCATCGTAGTCGTTTGATGCCCGTGACCACCAATCTTTCTCACCAACTGGGCATATGTCACCTGAATCATTGATACCGTCATTATCATCATCATCATCCTCAGTAAGATCTCTACAGCCATCTAAATCATAGTCTAGGGCTAGAACTGAATTCCAACCTGTCTCACCGTTTGGACAATTGTCAAATTCATCAAGAACAGTGTCATTGTCATCGTCATCGTCACAGGCATCGCCAAAATTGTCGCCGTCATAATTGGCCTGATCAGCGTTAGGAATGAATGGGCAATTATCGTCATCATCCATTACCCCGTCAGCATCGATGTCAAAGTAAGGGTCAATCCTTACAACCTGGTCTCTGCCATTATCAACGTAGTATAGGTGTCCATCTGGGCCAACTTCTAGACCCATAATGAATACTGCATTAGTTTGGATAGTATCTGCAACTGCAGCACTTTTACCATCATCAGCAAGACTGTATGCGGTAATCTCACCATTACCATTTTCTGAAACAAATAATGTATCTCCGTGTAATGCAATTCCTGAAGGACGACTTAATCCTGTATCCAAAACTCCCCATTCAATGCCGGTCATTCGCTTGTATTCAGCTAACGGTTCAAGCCTTGATGGGTCGTTCATAATATCAATTGTATTGACTGATGTATCATCGGTATTTACCCAAAGAACGCGATTAGCACCAGTATCAGCAATGTAAAGAATTCCTGATTCCTTGTCTAAAATCATGTGGCCCGGAATTCCACCCTGTCTAGTTAGTTGTACGTCTGAGTACCTGTGTACAATTCCATCAGAATGATCATCCTGTCCGGTATCATGATCCATTTGGAAATCGTAATACACCAATTCACCATAGTATCCATCGAAGTACCAGTAAGCGTTACCATTATCATGAGCAATTCCCATACCGTCCGGTGATTCGTGATTCATATCGATGTGGCTGCCAAGCAGGCCATTACCGTTGTTTTGATTTTCCACCGCATAGTGGTCTAAGGATGAGGGCCATAGGGTTGGACCCATGAATTGATTTGGTGTTCCAACACCACAATAGGTGTTTTGAGTTTCTTGAGCAGAGCCCCACTGCCAATCGAATTCTGGATGATAGGCACCAAAAGCTATCGCACTAACTTCTTCCAAGAAGTGGTTATGATTTGAATCTTGACGGTTTTCAGAGAATTGATCGTCTAGACCGGTGTTGTGGACTATGGTAATGCTGTCATCGCCACGATTAGCAATCCATAATTCATTGGCTCTTCCTGGGTGGAATTCTAAATCCCTTGGGTCGAATAAATCGTCGGATGTATCGGCAATTACCACTTCAGTAAAGCCGGTACCAAATTGTGCGATAGGAGTTGATTCTTCACTGGCTTGAACATTAGAAATAAGTGAGAATAACAGAATAGATAGTATCAGTAGGCTCTTACGCTTTGCTGCCATGTGTAAAGAGGATATATTTTCCTTTTTGATATGTTGCTTATTTTGATATGTTGAATTGTTCATTCCCATTCTATAGTACCCGGCGGTTTATGAGTAATATCGTATACTACACGATTTACTGCGCCTTTGACTGTATTGGTAATGCGAGTGCTTATTTTTTGCAGTACTGAGTGCGGAATTTCAGAGTATCGTGCTGACATTCCATCCATTGACTTAACCGCACGAACTACAACGGTTTCGCCATAAGCGCGGACATCACCATGGACTCCAACGCTTCTAACCGGTAGCAGGGCAGCGAAATATTGCCAAGGCAATTCCATCAATCCCTCAGCCGCAGCTGCTTCGAGTTCTTCCTCGACTATTGCACATGACTCCCTGACAACCGCAACGCGCTCCGGAGTAAGTTCACCAAGTGTTCTTACCGCTAAACCCGGACCAGGGAATGGTTGACGTTCTGCCACATTGATGTCGAGGTGACGAGCTAATTCTCTGACCTCGTCTTTGTACAGTTCTCTAAGTGGTTCAACAACTTTCAGGGTCATATCTTCGGGTAAACCACCGACATTGTGGTGCGACTTGATAGTATCACGAACACCACCACCAGACTCAATCCAGTCCGGAGCAATTGTCCCTTGAACTAGGTACTTTGCCCCACACTTCTTTTGCTCATCTTCAAAAATTCGTATGAATAATTCACCGATTACTTTGCGCTTTTGTTCAGGCTCAGTAACGCCCTTCAAGGCTTCAAAATAGCGATCTGCAGCTTTTACTGTAACCAGATTCTTGATGCCTTGTTCGGCTAGTAATGCTTCAATTTGCTCGGTCTCACCTTTGCGCATGAAACCTGTATCGACATATACACAGTGTAACAATTCACCAACTGCTTGGTTAGCAATTACTGCAGCAACAGTTGAATCGACACCACCTGAGCAAGCAATTATTGCAACATCGTCAATGGTTTTCTGTAATGACTCGATGGATTCTTGAACGAATTCATCGGCGTCAAACATTTCAAGCGCCCCCGTTAACCTCACGGTCTTGGGCCTTGACTCTCTCTATTTGGTCGAGTTTGTTTTGCTTCAGAGCGGCAGCATGTTTCTCATTTTGCAGGGCCAGCATCTGCACCGCTAGATATCCAGCATTGTCACCACGGTCAACACCAACAGTTGCCGCAGGAACGCCCGGTGGCAATTGTACTATTGATAGGAGTGAATCGTACGGCACTCTGCCACCACATGGAACACCAATTACTGGCTTAGTAGTCAGTGCAGCCACAGCACCTGGAAGAGCAGCAGCAAGTCCAGCCATGGCAATGAATACCTTACAACCGTCTGCCTCGGCATCGTGAATGATTTGTTCGACAAACTTTGGTGAACGGTGAGCACTTGCAACACGCAGTTGATAAGTAACATCGAATTGTTTCAAAATCTTGGTACACTTTTCGGCAACAGGCATGTCCGAGGACGAACCCAATAGTATCGTAACTTCCATGCCTCCCTGCGATAACAGTCGGTTATTCAAGATGACTATTCATCCTCTGCGACAAATAAGGTCAAATCAAGGTTTAATTTCCGATAATCGAATCGTTCGTTCATAGGGATACCAAAAATGTCTAGCCTGATTGCCAGACCTTGTTTGGTTCTAACCCCATAGATATGAGCGAAACTATCCTTATCAAACCGTTTGATAGCCATAGTATTTTGCGCAAACCGGCGTGATTTAATGTCCCAGTCTCTCATCGAATCTGCCGGTAATTTTGACTTTGTATCCCATGGGGTTTGGAAGATCAAATTCGCATCGTTAAAGATAAATTCTAACGAGCGATAAATCATTGCGAAGGCTAAAAATGACGACACAATACCTAATTCGACTTGAAAATTATTATTGGCAACCATCAACCATGCAAACAAAGAAAGGCACGTAAAGAAAAACCCCAAACCAACCCTGAGCGAGTTGAAAATACCTTGGCGCTCGGTGACTGCCGCAATCCCACCAATTAACATCAGTATCACCGCCCCAGCACCGAGGAAGTTAATGTAAGCAAGACCGGTTTCAGTCAAGTAAACAATAACGGTCAGTACCAGCGGCAATAAGCCCCAAGATAAAGGCAATAACACAGAGCCAGGATTGGGTTTTAATTCGATTTTATGCCAGCCAAAATCTGCAGGGCTCCTGTCCCGTGCCCTTACCATCGGCATCACTGCTCGTCATCAAATGGATGTTTCAAGCACAAATTTCTCGCGGCATAGACTTCATCAACTCGTCGAACAGGAGTGGTTATCGGTGCTTCATGTAGGGTTTCTGCATCAATTTGTAAGACCTTGACAAAATCTTTAGCAAATTTATCTAATGTATCCCGACTTTCTGTTTCTGTTGGTTCAAACATCATACATTCCGGCACTACCAGCGGGAAATATACTGTTGGAGCCATGTATCCCATGTCAAGTAGCCCCTTGGCAACATCCATGGCTGAGACGCCGACCGCTTCTTTGGCAGGTTGAAGTGATAGGGTAAATTCGTGCTTAGCGACCTCTGCTTCGGCACCGTCGACAAACATGTGAGACACTCCAGCAGCCGCTGCCTCTCTGTGCAGTGCATGACGTAGATAATTGGCATTCAAAACAGCATGTTCAGACATATCTTTGAGTCCAAAACCGTACCTTCGATAGTATGCCCAACAGCGAATTACGGCACCTGCGTTGCCATGCCATTGTTGGACTTTACCAATCGTGTGCCGTGGCTCATACCATGAATACCACATATCGTCAACAGCAAATTGTTCCTCACCAGGTTTTATCGGACGCTTCTTAACAATCGGACTGGGTAAGAATTCAGCGAGATGAGATTTCACACCGATTGGACCAGAACCCGGCCCGCCACCACCGTGAGGCTGACTGAATGTTTTGTGAAGATTGAAGTGTACCGCATCGAATCCCATCAGACCGGGTGAAGTGCGCCCTAGGATGGCATTGAAGTTGGCGCCATCATAGTACATCTGTCCGCCAGCGGCGTGCACAATTTCTGCCGCTTCTGGAACATCATTCTCAAACAATCCGAGGGTGTTTGGGTTGGTTATCATCATCAAAGCAACGGTATCATCGATTACAGCTTTCAAGGCCTCTAAGTCGATACGCCCATTTTCCAAACTCGGTATTTCAACTATATCATAGCCAGCCATTGCCGCGCTGGCGGGATTGGTTCCGTGAGCGGAATCCGGTACAATCACCTTGGTTCTTTGCGTCTCTCCTCTATTACGGAAATACTCTTGAACACAGCGTACTGCTGTAAACTCACCTTGGGCGCCGGCAACAGGTTGTAAGGTCACTTCATCCATACCTGAACAGATCGCAAGCATGTGTTGCATTTCGTGGTAAATCGCAAGTAAGCCTTGCAAGTGATGCTCAGGTTGGTGAGGGTGGATGTCGGCAATTCCGGGCAATTGAGCAATCACTTCATTTACTCTAGGATTGTGTTTCATAGTACACGAACCAAGCGGGTAAAAACCAGTGTCAATGCCGAAATTTCTGCGCGAGAGCCAGGTGTAGTGCCTAACCATCTCGGGCTCGGAGAGCCGTGGCCATCTGGGTAATTTTTTTCTCGATAGCGATGGTGGCAAAGCGATACTATTCTTGGATAGCAATGGCTCAGGCTGTGAGTAACCCATCCCTGCTCCGCCAGCAAAATCAAACAGACGGCTCATACGACCAACTCCCCTACAGTACACCACATTGCAATGTGCGCCGCAAGTAGCTCAATTTCAGTTGCTTTGGTTTGATCGGTTACCGATACAAGTAACCAGTTTGTGTGATGTGGATACCACCTAGATAAGTCAAAACCACCAATTATACCGACACTGTCGAGATATTGCAAGCAGTCTGCGGCACTCTTAGGTAACTCAACAACAAACTCGTTGAAGTGTGATGATGCAAAGTGTGGTAATGAGATTCCAGCAATTTCCGAGAGTTTCTGCTTTGCCAAAATACATGCAGCCATATTTCTAGTTGCTAGGTGTTCAAGACCCTCTGGACCGAGTAGTGACATGTGCATTGCACCCATCAAGGCGATTAGTGTTTCATTGGTACAGATATTTGATGTTGCTCTATGCCTTCTGATGTGTTGTTCTCTGGTTGAAAGTGTTAGACAATATGCTTCTTTGCCATCAACATCGATACTTCGCCCGACGATTCTACCTGGCATCAATCGTAGATATGGTTGGCTGCAGGCGAAGATTCCGTAAATTGGACCACCTCCAGTCGGTGGGCTACCAAATGGTTGACCTTCACCCACCACTATGTCAGCGCCGTAATTCCCTGGAGCCTCGACAAGACCAAGTGATACTGGCTGGACACCGACTATTAGCGCAGTATGCTCGCCAATAATTTCCTTTATTTGGGTCAACCCTCCATCCAAGATTCCAAGTGGATTGGGCTGTTCCACATACACTCCACATGAACCCGCCGCATCTTCAACCGAAGACAAATTTAACGTTCCGTCCTTGTTGTGTTTGAGTATTTTGAGGATAATTCCTGCACCTTGGCAGTAGTTTTGCATGACAGACATCCGATCTGGAGGGACTAGTTCTGAAATGTAAACGGTATCTTTTTGGGTTGCTTTACGGTTATGAACTCTTACCACACAAGTCAATGCCTCAGCTGCTGCGGTTGAACCATCATACAATGATAGATTAGCTATCGGTAGTCCAACGAGTTCTGAAATTAAGGTTTGAAATTCCCACATAGCTTGTAACATCCCTTGACTCACCTCAGGTTGATAAGGTGTGTAAGAGGTTAGAAATTCTCCTCTGGTTACTAACTGGAACACAGATGATGGAACGTAGTTACGGTATATTCCTGCACCAATGAATGAAACTACATCACCCATCGCTCGGTTAGCGCCAAGCAACCGCTTTGCGTCGGCAATTATTTCCTCTTCAGATTGTGGTGGTGGAAGCGGTAACGGTTCGGTCATTCTAACATGCTCTGGCAGGTCACTAAACAAGTCGTCAATCGACGCAAAACCCATCTCCTGCAACATCTCTAATTCGAGGCCTCTATTTGGTAATTGGTCGACCATACTCATGCTCCCCTTACGGCTAATTTAAACCCGTGCGCGTAACGCCCATAATATTCATGTTTCTCGCATGAATTTACCAAGCGCCATAATCAAACGAATGGCGGCCTTACAATCACTGCTTTAACGGACTTCCTCGGACTGGCAACTACCATAATTTCATCACCTTCTGAAACACCTGCAATGTATCCAATACCAATTCCTACATTGCCTAGACTGGGCGATGGTGCCCCCGAGGATAACTTGCCGATAACCTTACCGTCAAGGTCGGCAACTGGTTTTCCTGGCCTGGGCAAAGGTCCTTTTTCGGTATATCTTACACCCCACCATTTTGCATCATCAGCGGTATGAGAAATAACCCGATGCTTGCCGATAAATTCGTGTGTTAAATCGAGACCAAAGGGTACATTTGTTTCCCATGAATCTCTAGCCAAAAATTCAGTAGAATCTGGCAGTTTCGGCCAACAGAAGTCTACTCCGCTGAGCAAATACCCTTTCTCTAGCCGCAGGGTATCTCTAGCCCCGAGTCCTACCGGGGTTGAGCCTGCGGCAATCAAGGTGCGCCATAGTTTAGCAGCCTCATCATTTGGAACAAATATCTCATAGCCTGCTTCGCCTGTGTAACCTGTGCCTTGAATCCAGCCGCTTACAGAGAGACTATTTTCACCGATTGTTTGCCACTTAAATCGACCAATATGGTTGTGAGTGCCTAATACTTGCTCTAGTATGCTTCTGGAGTTTGGTCCCTGGAGGGCAAGGATGGACATTTGTGGCGATAGATTTTCGATTTGCACGGATTTATCTTCTGGTAATTTACTAGAAAACCATTCCCACATGACATCGATCATGGAAGCATTTGGCACGCCAAGAATCTCTTCCTCGGAAACGACAGCAAAAATCATGTCATCGATGATAAAGCCATTTTCGTCGAGAAAATGAGTATAGGCACAACGGCCGTTAGGGATATTGGTCACTTTCTGGGTTGCGATGCTTTCTAACCATACTTTGACCCCTATTCCCGTAAAGCGAAATGTGCCCATGTGACTGACATCGAATAATCCTGCACTCGATCTTGTCGCAAGGTGTTCATCTTTAATATTGGAATACCATATGGGTAACTCAAAACCGTGAAAATCTACAATGTTTGCTTCAAGTGCAACGTGCTCTTCATACAACGCAGTTCTAACCAAATCCCCACTCGACATGAAAGTGCCAAAACTAGACGCACCTTAAACAACTGGTAATCAGAATTCTGCGGGAATATTGTTGATAATTTCAGTTCCGTGTTTTTCGATTGAAGCGATTAATGAGTTTAGAATCTCCCTATCAATTAACGGATTTGCGATTACTGCCCTAATGACAACATCATCACCAATGTTCGAGCGACTAACCAAATTAATACCTTCGCGCATCATTCGGTTACGAATCTCGGTATTTAGTTCATTTAAGTCATACCCATCTACTTCAAATCTAAAACAAATGTTTGCCCAACTTCGATCTGACATCATTGAAAGATGATTACTTTCATTGACTAAGCGTTCTAGATAATCGGACAAATCACAATAGTTCTCAACCATCTTAGCCCAGCCAGAATCGCCGATTTCGCGCCATGCAATCCATAGTTTGAGTGAATCATTTCTCCTACCACATTGCAGCGAATATCTACCCAAATCTACGTCCTTTGTGTCGTCATGGAAGAGATAATGAGCGGAATCTCCATGAGCACATACTGATTTTAAGATTGATTTATTTTTAGTTAAAAACACACTACATATCAGTGGTAGCCCCATCATCTTGTGTGCATCCCAGCAAATGCTGTCAACCAGTTCAATACCATCCATTAGTCCTCGATAGCGTCGAGAAAATAAACAACTTCCACCCCACGCTGCATCAACATGTAACCAAATATCATTATCATGAGCGATGTTAGCAATCTCTCTAAGTGGATCAAACGCACCCCTAACTGTTGTTCCAGAGGTCGCGATGATGCAAAACGGCACCCTGCCGTCTGCAGTTGCACGATTAATCTCATCAATGAGTGATTCCGGTTTCATTCTGCCACTAGCATCACATTTGACCTTGACCAAATTTTGATACCCTATACCGAGGACATTGGCGGACATTAGAACCGAGTAATGGGCCTCTTCGGAAACAAAAGCGACATACTTTGTTCCGTCAAACCCATTTAGTGAGGACATTGGATCAGCATACTGCCTAGCACACAGCATACCCAGCATGTTACCATTAGAACCACCTGTTGTCAAAGTGCCGAAACCTTCGCCAAAACCAACTATTTCCATCATTCGCTCAATCACTGCCTTTTCGATCAGAGTAGCAATGGGGGATAGCTCATAGGTATACATCGACTGATTGGTCAAAGCTGCGACTACTTCGCCGGCAAAACCTGCAACATTCAGCCCGCCCCATAGCGGGTTCATGAACTCGGGCCTATTGGTTTTAACACACTGCTTGAGGAACTCATCGAGGTCGTCTAGAATTGCTTGCGAACCGTGACCTTCCAGAGGCAAGGATAAGTCTGTAACCTTTTCTCTCGATGAGGCAGGCAAAAAATTGACAGTTTTGTGTTTGTTGCTGTGTGATGCTTCAACGTAATCTACGATTCTTTCAACCAAGTTGTCGAGGAAGTCGCTCAAGTCTTTACCTCGCATTGAACCATACGCAGCGCGCTAATGCCTTGAACCATGCGGTAAAACTATCAAATGTTTAAAACATGACTAATATTCAATATGAATAGAAAAAAAGTTGTTATGCATTCAAACCATAGGAGCCCATTTAATACTAATATTCAGAAATTTTGAGGTTTTTTGGGGAGGTGATCTCAAAAACCGAGATAGATCCACAAATTGTAATGTTTGTAGGATTATTATCGCCTCTAAAACCAAAAATATGGCGTAAATAGTCATTCATTATGCATAACTAATTAGTAAGGTTGAATAATAGAAGCGTTCTCAGGTGTAATATGTTAGGGCAAGTTGGCAGCAAATGGCTAGACAGATTACATCAACATTTGGCAAAGGATTTACGCAGTAAAGGATGGTCGCAAACGGAGATTGCTGGAATCCTTGGCTCCACACAAAGCACGATCTCACGCCACGTTCAAAAACCGACCATACAGTTATCGGCCTCTGCTGATGAAGCAATGGTTGACTCATGGGCCAGTGAACTATCACAGGCGCTGTCTTCAATTGGCTCGGATGCAAATGTCATACGACAACGTTTAATCGTTGAAATGCAATTTGGTGGCAACCAAACCTTGCGATTTGACAAAACCTTGACCGGCCTAGACCTTGATAGCGGCCAGCTGGAGAGCGCACTGTTGCGAAGACTTGAGTGGGCAATTGGCAGACTTGATGTGAAACGCATACAGCATGCAATTCCTGCTGTTGGCATGAATATCGCATCGTGTATCAAAGGAGCCAGAAATGTGGAAGAAGTTGCAGCATTTCCCGGCAGAATTGCAATCGTCAACGGCAAACTACGCCATCACGAAACACCCGCATTTGGCGTCTCCAACCACCTTGCCTCTGTGTTAATTCAAGCACATACGATGAACGAAGCAAAAACATCAATAATCAATCTTAGGCCTGAAATTATTGATGAAAAGGTAAACGTAAAAGCAATTCAAGAAATCTGCGACCAATTAGGCTACTCGTTTGCGACCTGCAAAAAAGGCAAACTTGTTGGCTCGCACTCGAAGTTGGATATCATCCTAGATGAGGGTGGTTATGGATGGGAGCCAAATCTGTATGTTTTAGCGCACAATCCATTAGAACTAATCGACCGAACACATCAGATTGCAGCTCACTTGGGAGGTGTTAAGAATGCAGTTTAGAGTAATATTGTGTAGTATTTTCATCATGTCTTTTAGCCTAGCAGGATGTATCGAAAATGAAAGTGCACCCAGCGGCCCCTGCGAGGATGGTACAGTTGACATCCTGACGTATGATATTTTAGCATTAGATGAAGAGATGGTAAATCAATTTACTAATGAATATGACTACTGTGTAAATTTCATTTATGAGGAAGACTCTGGCGGAATTTTAGATAAAATGATGTTGACAAAGAATAACCCGGTTGCAGATTTGATGATTGGTTTGGACAATACATATCTACAAACTGCGCTTGCTAATGATCTTCTGGAAGAAACCGACTATGTAAACAACATCGGGTATCAAAACATTACCCAATCAGCATTAGAACCGTACTCAGGTCCCATGGCTGTCCCGTTTGATATGGGTCCGGTTTGTCTAAACTACGACGAGAGATTCGTTGATGAGGAAAATGTCACAACGCCAACTTCGCTATGGAATTTAACAGAAGAGGAGTGGCGCGGAAAACTAACCTTCCCCTCTCCGGTAACCTCCTCTCCGGGACGAGCCTTCTTGGTAGCTACAATCGATTATTTTGAAAGTGATGATGACCCGGAAACCGACGCATTTGATTGGTGGACGGCAATAAAAGACAATGACGCAATATTTACCTCCGGCTGGACAGAATCGTACGAAACACACTACACTGGCGGATATGGCGAATACACTGACGGTTATATCGGAGATGCTCACATGACAGTATCATATTGTCAGTCTCCAGGAGTTGAAGCCTTCTACGCCGGAAACTACACTCACTCCACTTCGATTGTACTACCAAAAACTACCTTCCAGCAGGTTGAATACACGGGAATCATCAACGGCGCACAAGACGTCGATGCTGCTGAAGCATTCATTGAATACCTATTGAGCACAGAGGTTAACTCGAACATGCCGTTTAACAACTTGATGTATTCTGTTCTTGAAGGCCAAACCCTGCCCGAAACCGACGGCTACAACTACCACTCCGACATACCAGAAGAAAACACCGACATTGAAATTTCTAGGATAAATCAAGAGATGTCTACATGGTTACAAAACTGGCAATCTGCAACGGATTGAGGTGAAACCGTGCTGAACCTGAGTCAGCAGAGAAACCTCACAATAGTTACACAGTGGACGACTATAATCGGCTTCTGCGTCCTAACTATACTACCGCTGATTTATGCAATCTTCCGGTTAACATCGGTAACTGATATGACTGTATTTACTAGCCTGTCTAACTTTTTTTCTGATGATGACACTGTACAAGCACTAGAATTCACCGTCTTAGAAGCGACAATTTCAACTCTATTTACACTGATTATTGGTTTGCCAGTAGCCTGGTATTTAGGTCGTTATAAATGGCGCAATATTCGATTTATTCGAGCAATACTCTCAGTGCCATTTGTGACCCCATCGATTGTTGTCGCAATGGGTTTTTTGATGTTAATAGATCCAGGTGGCTTACTCGATTCCATGGGTATCGATTTGCGTTTAGAAACCGGCAAAATTGGCGATTTAGCGCGGGCAACCGGGTGGAGCAACCCAGGTCATTTCATTGCGCTAATCGCCGCCCATGTGTGGTTTAATTTGTCACTAGTAATGCGATTTATTGAACCAACGCTAGCAACCTTGGATAGATCGTGGGAGGAACAAATTAGATTCCTACCGGCTGGCAATAATCCCATGCGTAGGTTCAGAAACCTGTGGCTCCCATTATTTGCCCCGGCTGCATTATGTGCTGCATGCTTGTGCTTTATTTTCTGCTTTAGCTCGTTTGCCTTGGTAAAATGGCTAACTCCAAATCAAAATAACCTTGAAACCCTGATGGCTGAGTCAGGTGGCTCTGCTGGAATATACAATTACCGCATTGATACTAGTGAGATAGTTTTGTCAACGTCAATTGTTCAATTAATAATTTTAAGTGTGGCGATTATCCTAACTGCCCGAATTCAGAAAAAACACTCAACAATTCATTCCATTGTGACAGAAAATTCTCACAAAGTAACCAACAAATCGCCAACAACTCTGGGCAAAATTACCGTTGTCGGTGCGATTGTCTATGCCATTTTACCACTACTATTAGTGTTGATTTCCTCGGTTAGAATAAGGGATCCCAGAAGTAATGATTACAACTACTCAGCCGAAGCTTGGATTGAGGCATGGAATGGCAATTACTCAACTACTGCCATACCTGAAGCCTTGTATAATTCTCTCACATACTGTCTAATTACACTAATTGTTGCCCTTCCTATCGGTTACATGATATCATCTGCAATTGCTCGACTTGAGACAGAAAAAAAACCCAATGCTGCGCGTGTAGTTGAATTCATTTCAATGATACCACTGGCACTTTCTGCAGTCATGATTGGGTTAGGAATTCTAATTGGAGTGTTAAAGTGGGCGCCTGATTTGTTTTCATGGGTTGTCCTTCCTGCTGTTCCTCACATTATAATTACCACACCATTTGTCGTTAGAATTATGCTGCCAGCGATTAGGTCACTAGAGCCAGAATACTATGAACAGGCTATACTGCTTGGACTATCGCCAATCAAGGCGTGGTGGCATGGTAGGATTGCTTTGCTACGCGCCCCGATAGTCGTATCAGCGGCCTTAACAATGGCATTTTCCTTAGGCGAATTTGGCGCATCATGGATTTTAGTTAGGTCCGGTAGTTGGAGCAGTTTATCTGTGCTAGTCGACCAGTTAATGGGTCGGCCTAAGTTTGACCCATTAGTTCAACCTATGGCAATGGCTGCTGCTAGTGCATTAATGATTTTGACATTTATTTTATTCATGATTGCAGAAAAATTCCGCCATACTGAGGAAGGAAGTGGTTTTTGATGTCCGAAGATAATGCATTGCTTATCGTAAATATTGAAGGAAAACTATTCGATAACACTGTGGTGTTTTCTAATTTGCAGTTTTCGATTAAAGAACATGAAATTATCTCCATCTTTGGACCCAGCGGTTGCGGGAAAACCACACTCTTACGAATGATAGCGGGACTTGAGGAAACCGCCAAAAATGAAATAATTTTGTCGAATATCTTGCCAGAAAATGTTGGATTTATTTTCCAAAAACCAGTATTATATCCGCATCTTAATGTGGCAAAAAACATACTTTTGGGCAGCCCAGTAAAACTGACCAAGCAACAACAATCAGCAACTGTTGATGATTCACTTGAACTGGTTGGTTTACCTGGATTTGGTAATAGAAAGGTAACAACCTTGTCAGGGGGCGAAGCTCAGCGTGTAGTACTGGCTCGTGCCTTGTTGGCAAAACCGAAATTATTACTGCTGGATGAGCCATTTTCCTCGCTTGATTTAGACTCAAGGCGACAATTAGCAACCGATGTAAAAAACATATTGAAAGACCAAAATGTAGCGGCAATTCACGTCTCACACGACATTGAAGAGGCTAAAATCATTTCAGATCGTATCTTACATTGGGGAAATATCTCCGAACCAAGCAGCGCAAGCAATAATAACGAGGATGTACAAAGGTAATATGAGAGCAATGCCTGTCGTACCGATTGAAGTTCTACCATATATTAGGGGAATCCAATTAGTATTATCCAGTTACGAAGGTTATACCAAGGGTAAGCGAAGAGAAGCAGACAAAATGATACGGAATGAAATAAAAAGGGCCGGAACAAGGGCACGAAATCATATCGCAAATATCCATGATATCGCATTCAAAACCGATAGGTTAACCATTGCCAAGATTGCTAAACTTGCAACTACGGAAATAGATACATTGATTGAAGACGTCGATAAATCTGTGACTGGGATGAATCATGCATTCTTTTCAGGTTCACGCTCAGCAAAAGTTTCCGACCTCAAGAAATTAATCAAACATGACCATGACGTTATTGAAATGGTAACTAAAGCAATCAATATTGCCAATAGTGCAGAACATGCGTTTAACACCAGCAAAAGTGATCAGGATGTGACAAATCTAATTCAACAATGTCAGCAAATGATAACAAGTTGTCAGGGCTTTTTTAATTCAAGAAGTAAGATTTTGGGCGGACTTAGACAGAAAGCAAAGTAGGTGAGATAATGAGCAATAGGTACAGATGGAGAGATAATCCAAACATATTGGCAAGACTAATTGATGCAAACAATTTGAATACGTGGAAGGCTCAGGAGGTTGTGCTAAAGCCAAATGAGGCCTGTGCATTCATAGTTGATGGGCGAATCGGTGACATCCTGACTGAGAAAGTAGTCAGTAACATAGCTGGAGGATTTAACCGTTTCATTGGTGATATGATGGGAGTTACCGCAAAAGATAGGCGATTGCTTTTTGCAATGACAGGTCCGGCTGATATTGCAATCCCGTTCACTGGAAACCTTCCAAACGGAACCAAAGTTACAGGATTTGCTAACATTCGTGTGCAACTTCGAGGCGAAGACATACCTAAACTTCTCAACATGTTTGCCAATAGTGCCCCCATTTTAGACCGCAAAAGATTGGCTGAAGTACTACATAATGAACTTATGATGCGTATTATCAATCCGTCACTTGCCGAGTGTTCAGATGAGGCGATGTTGCGTAGCTCCGCATTCCAGGACAAATTTGAAATGCGGACTGAGGTTGAATTAAGGCCCACATTGTCAACCCTTGGATTTACCATTCTGAAGGCGTTTATTACCTCAAATCAAACCGACAATGAAAAAATCACTCAACTTCAGTCGGAACTAGCTGCTGCAACCAATACCGAAGGCGCCCATGCTGAAGCACTGATGGAAAGAATTGCCATCAGAGAGGCCGCAACACTTCGAAGAATCGAATGCGAAGTAAATGTTGCCAAAGCTGAAGCCGCCGGAAAAGTATCTGTTGAATTACAAAGTGAGTTGAAAGAACTGCGAAAGCAAGAGGCTCAATGGGAGGCTGAACTAAAGCGAGACGAGGGCCAAGCAGCCCTAAGGATGAAGGAATCATCGCACAAAACTGAACAAGCTATGGCATTATTTGAACAAGTCCAAGCCAAGAAACGCGACAGGATTGCCCAACAAATGGAACACCAAAACCAACGTATGGATAAGCAGAACGATCTACAGATGAAAATGATGGAAATGGCGGCAAATAATGACGCGCTAACTCCGGAAGTTATGCAAGAATTCCTTCGGCAGCAAACTGCACAAAAGGCGGTTGATGGCCCCGGTGGCGAAACTGAACAAACCAGTCAAGGCTCAAATCAACAAATGTGTCCATCCTGTTCAAAGCCAATTATGGCCGGTTGGAAAGCCTGCCCGCATTGTGGCATTACTCTTTGATTCGGCAGATTGTTAATTAATCAGCCCCACATGGGTTCATTATGCCATTAAAATGGGGCTCTAAACCTTGGAGGTTGTGGAGTAGCCATTGGAAAAATAGATCTGCATGGTTTGGGTATCGACTGCCCATTGCTCTAATGATTGCCATGACTATTGGTGCCGGCCTTGGGTATTTACTAACCAACAAATTTTCCAACTGGCGAGATTGGCAAGCATTTGACCCAATGTCTGGCCTGGATTCTTGGATTCCCGTCATCCCATGGATGATTGTGCCTTACTCAACTTTGTATTTCTATTATCCAATGGCAGCACTATTGGGAATGAAAAATGAACAAACACAAAGAGAAAACATAATTTTTCATCAGACATTATTAATGTTAACTTGGATGGTTTTTGTGATATTCCTTGTCCTACCTGTGGAAGTGGACATTCGAAGTAGTGTCCTAGAGGCTGAACTTGGCTTTTGGCAGCCTTGGTATGACAACTTGTATGCGGTTGACACGGCATGGAATGCTTGGCCATCGCTACACATAGTCCAGAGTTTACTTGCAGTATTAGTAGTAAGCAGGTGGCACAACAGCGAAGATTACCGATGGCGCATAAGACTTCTATGGCTGGCGTGGTTCATGTTAACAATTTCAGTTATGGCGACAAAGCAGCATTTTGTCTGGGATGTCGTTACTGGTATAGTTGTTGCAACAGCTGCCTGGAAATATTGGATATTACCATCGCTTGATAATTGTCAAAGCCAACAAACAATAGGCGAATTTGCCGCCTTGTGATTAACCAAATACTGCGCTTACTGCTTCTCTACTGGTCAAATACAGGGTCAATGTAATTCCAGCCATAATCATCATCCAAGAGCCAACCATTTTAATCATACCAGTCGATCTTCTAAGGAAATTTATCATTACTTGTCTGCCAAGACCAACCATAACTGTAACCGCAATCATCAAAATCAGCAAACCTAGCATAAGTCCACCAATTCCAAGAGTGATTGCTCCACCTCCCAAGGTACCCAAATACAGCACAAATGGTAAGACCGCAGCAGCGGTACAATCAATAGATGCCGCTGCATATCCAATACCATAAAGATACATATTTCTGCGCGGAGTAAAGACATCATCATCTTCTGTTGTACTATATTTATCAACGAATTTTTGTACAAATCCCATCACGTGTGATGTTATACCGAGAAGCATCATTGTACCAAGGATTATGAGTAGAATTGCAATGAACACAGCAATATAATGTACCAAGCCAGACTTTTGAAATGCCTCTCCCATTACTATTGCAATAACGCCGATAAATAAGAAGAAAGTCCACATACCAAACCCGGATAGTGAACCAATTACTACTGGACTGGGCATTTTTGTTTTCAGTTTACCTGCTTCAATCAATTCATCCTCTCTAGCTCCGAGTGAGAGATAGTAAGAGATGAAACCTGGCAAAACTGGGAAAGCACATGGCGAAAAGTAGACTAGGATTGAGAGTATCATTCCTAGAGCAAATACTGCCGAGTATGAGGTCGACGGCTCTTCCCAAGCAATTCGAAGACCTTCAGTTTCGGTTACCGGAGTAGACACCGCCAACTCTACGACAGAGTCGAATGACTGCCACTTGTCAACTGGTGACCCTGTTGTTTGCCGTTCAATAATGTAGCCTTCCTCATCGATTACCATTACCACTGGGATTTGTCCCGCACCACCAGTCGTGAAGAGCCTCACCGGGTCAGTTGTATCTCCACTTGATAGAGTCGCTGAGTTCTCGTAACCCATTCCAGTCGGATATAGTGGAACTGAATACTTACTATCTGAATCATTGAGGTAATTAAGATCCTCACCATACCAACTTCCATAGGCAATTATGTGTAGAGTTTTATTATTCTGTAAGGCTAGATTCTGCCAGTCTTCCATGTTTTCCTCTAAGTGATATTGTACCGCGTGACAGTTACTACAATCGTGCGCCATCATGTCAAAAATTACGATTGAACCCCGTAATTCATCCGTCGTCAACCATCCGGTTTCATTGACGATTGGAGACTCGATACCCGTTCGGTTAAGCGATTCAAAGGCAATATTGGGAATCGGTTCCGGATCGGCATCAGATTGGAATATGTCATCCATACTATCGAACATGGACAATGCGGCAAATGAAATTGCGACAAACATTGTTGCTGCAATGACAAATGCTTTCCAGGTCTCCGAGCGCTTGAACACACCTAAGTCGACGGTGTCTAACAGCCCCATGGCCTACGCTATTGCTCGTAATTATTGAAACAATCCATCATTAGTCTCAAATTAGCGGTTGATTTCTTAACCACTCCAAATCAGAAATGTAAAGCTGTCTGATGTCGTCAAGTCCCAAAACTAGCATTGCTAATCTCTCTAGACCCATGCCCCATGCTAGTACTGGGTGTTTGATACCTAACGGTTCGGTTACTTCCGGCCTAAAGATGCCTGCGCCCCCTAACTCTAACCACTTACCACGCCATTTTACTTCAATCTCAAGACTTGGTTCTGTGTATGGGAAGTATGCTGGCCTGACTCTGACTTCAGGATAGCCCATCTTCTCGTAGAAGGTTTTGAGCGTTGTAACCAGCATTTGTAAATTCGCACCTTCTTCCATAATTATTCCTTCAATTTGATGGAATTCCGGCAGATGTGTTCGGTCAATCGCCTCCTTGCGAAACACCCGGTCAACCGTAAACATTCGACAGGGTTGGCTCGGATTTTCGGCAAGGTATTGAATCGTGTTGACTGTAGTATGGGTTCGCAGAAGTCCCATTTGAGAGGTTTCCTTAGAAAACTCTCCACCCCATCCAGTAGATCCTGTGTCACCACCGGTTCGGTGAATATCTGACCATTTATCCATAACATCACTGGGTAGGGATATCGATTGTGGGTTATCAAGATAAAAGGTATCCTGCATTTCTCTAGCCGGATGGTCTTGGGGAATGAATAACGCATCCATGTTCCAACCAGCTGTCTGAACATAATCCTCAACAATTTCAGAGAAACCCATCTCTAGGAATATGTGTCGAATTCTCTCGATTAATGATTGCATTGGGTGACTGCGACCAGTTCTTGGCGTTGCGGATTCTAAGGTTACATCAAACCGTCTAAACTCGGCTTCTTTCCACGCCTCGCTTTGCAGCAGTTCAGGAGTGATTTCATTCACCATGGTGGTCTCAATTAAGAGGCTTGAATCTAGTTGCTCTCCTTCAGCGGTCAATGTCCAAGTTCGTGTCGTTGAATCAATAAATTCAATGAAGTTGCGTCGATTCTTGAAGTGAGTAAGCATATCGCCATCGAGGTCAGTAACACTTGCCGGAAGGTTGGTCAGGAAGTTTTGCCTTGCAAGAATTGCTTCGTTGACCTGTGATTCATTATCACAGACAAAAATACCATCAGCGACCACAAGTCCTAATTTCTTCAATAAACCAATGCCTGGACCTGCTTCATGCCGTTCGAAAGCCTGTTGAATATTAGCCATAGATGGTTCATCGCTTGATTTGAACCAATCCCACAATCTTGCCTCAAGCAAGCCCTCAGATAACGCCAATTGCCCCTGAACTCCAAGTCTGACTTCGGTTGTGATCGTTTCTGAGATCTCAACCATGCCTTTGTCAGCAAGCCCCAATCCAGCACCAACAGCGATTGCCTGATCTTGCCAATCACATTCGTCCAAAATCTCTGACAAGGCCCACACTTTGGTGGATTGTGACTGCATGGCCTTGAGCATTCTACGCTCAGTATTGACGAGATTATCGGCCACCATGATGGTTCGAGTAGTTATTCTGCTATCAAATCTATGTACAAAAAGCCAAACATGTTGTTATTCTATTCTTCTTCGAGGCTCCACAACTCGATATTGCATCTTGGGCATGTGAAATTATCTGGCTTGGGGCCTGGTTGAACAGTAACTTTCCCACATGGGCCGCAGACAATTGTTGATTCAATTGGTTCATCAAGCGTCACATCTACCCTGTACATCACCCTACCCGCGTCTGGCATTTGGCCTTCATCAGGTCGCCAATTTCTAACGTCTGTATCTGATAAACCAATATTGCTCCGTAAACCCATACCTACTACAAACAGTAATATTCCCAGCACACCAACGGTTGACGCTAATGTGTATATACCTGCAACAGTAAAGAACGCACCGAAGGTAATACAAATAAATCCACCAAGAATTAGATTTTCTCGCGGATTTCGAGACATTTTTACTCACTTTTCAAGGCGTTACTAAGCGATTTTGCAACTCGTTCAATTTGATTGGTTGGAATGGCGCAAAGACCTATTCTAACGCCTCCATTTAATGGGACAAGGTAAACTTGGTCAGCGGCACAAGTCTCGACGATTGACTTAGCATCGCTATGCTCTAACCAGGCAAAAAACCCATCGTGGGTCGGATTGATCGGTACGCTATACTTTTCACATGCGGATATAAATGCGGTTCGACGTTGTTGTAATATTGCAGTTAATCTAGTCTTCTCGTCTGACCATGCAGAGCCTGATTTACTATCAGAGTGTATTTTTGCAATCGAGTATTGTGCTAATCGAGAACTTGCTGACCAAGTTTGTCGGCCTGTTACACCCATCACTGTTGTTATGCGATCTACGACCGATTGGTCCGGATGAATAGTAACTAAGGCCCCGCCTCTCAAACCGTAGACAGTATGAGATTTTGATAGCGATATTGCAAATGTGATAAGCAGGTTTGCCGGCCATGCCATACCATCATGTAGAGCATCTGTTATTGTCTCAGCCCAGCCATGCGGCTCTTCAGCATACAGGTGGTATGCTGCGTCAATTAACAAAGTATAACCGACATTCTCATGCTTCATGGCAGCATTGGTGAAGGTTTGTAGCACAGACATTCGTTCCTCCTTGCTCAATGATAAGCCAGTGGGGTTGTGGGCAGGATCATTAAGCCACGACATTACTTTATTTTGTGAGTTTGAGAGTGTGTCTAATTCAGTCCTGAGGGAATCAAGATCAAGTGCAGACGACTCATTTAGGAGCGGATAGGTGGCTATGCCCAAGCCACAGCCCGCCAAAAATCCATCATAAGGGCCCCAATGTCTATCTCGCAACAGAACTTTACTGCCACGGTCAGCATAATTTGCGGCTGCAAGATACAAAGCACCCGAGCCTCCCGGCGATGCTGTAGCAGTGTGGCAAACCCCAATACTTTCCAACTCTTCTCGCGCATCGCCCAAAGCCAAAGTCACCGCCAAGTCTAGAAACTCAGGTAGGCCCTTCAAAGGTGCATAAGCCGCTATTTCTATTGGCGGTGAGTTGCGAACAAATTCATCAACGGTTTGATTAATCGCTAAACTGCCATCATCTTCTAGTAAAGCTCCAATCGTGCCATTTACCGCATCAAACCCGTCAGATATAGCTTTTTGATAGCGCGCCCAGCAAGAAAATATTGTATCGTTGCCTTGCTTTGTTCTAGCGAAGTCGTTTAGAAAACTGTTCGCTATGTCGTCCGCCATAGTACAACCAAGCAAATCATGTTCTTTGATTTGCCCCCCAATTAATCATGACATATTGCAACAAATCATCCGTTTCATTGATGAATGATTGCTGTCTGGATTGTTCTGCGCCAACGTAGCACAGCTGGTAGTGCTTCGGATTTGTAATCCGACGGTCGGGGGTTCGAGTCCCTCCGTTGGC
>CAYPPO010000028.1:0-26606 GCA_964412625.1 uncultured Candidatus Poseidoniales archaeon | reverse complement strand
CACCAACACTGATACTACTCGCCAACGAAACTGAAAAATGGATTTCAAAAGAGGAGTAACTAGAGAGGTTAAAGCGCTCTGCTCAGGCTTTTCCTTGAGCACTTGCTGACTCTGTTAGACTAAGGATTGTGCTGAATAATCCTATGACCATTTATCGTCATCATGCCTATCGTTTTTACTCACTCTAATAAACGCGACAATTAGCAAGAATACTACCGCAAGTACGGCAACTTGTAATGTCGTTGAGGAAATCTCCGAGGATGTATCATCCTTGTCGTCATTACCGTCTGGCGTTGTGGTGCCGCCGTTGTTATTGCCGGTGTTACCAGTATTGCCTGAAGCACCCACATCAACGGTAAATTCAATGGTTGAAGAATTCGAGTTGCCTGAGGCATCTGCACTAACTACCAATAACGTGTAATCGCCATCGGAGAGAATTGTCGTAATGTGTTCGTGATTCTTCTTAGTCGCAAACTCGTCGCTGTGGATCACTGTGCCGTCTAGGCTAATCGATTCTGTCGCACTTTCAGAAGTATACCAAGATATTCTCGCTTTGCCGTCATCCAAAACCTCAACCGCTAAGTTGAGTAATTCTGGTGGCTCTTCATCAACGACTGTTGCGGTGGTGAAGTTGACCATTTCTGAAGTAATGTCACCAATTGAAACAATACATTCGTATTCAGTTCCTGAGGTCAAACCGGTCGCAGTTACCGTATTAGTCAACTCTTCACTGTTCCATGCTTGATTGACTGCTGCTGTGGTCTGGCCTGCAACATTACAGGTTAAGTCACCGGATGCTGCCTGGGTTGTTGACCATTCGAGAATGGCTGAATCAGATGTACTACTGACGTACTTGAAGCCGTAAATCTGCTGGGCAATTGCCGGCATTTCAAAGCCGCTGATTTGAGCATATACATGGCCATCTACATCGTAAGACGATAACATGGCTTGCTGGCCATCGCCATCGAGAATGATATCGACGATGTTTGGATCGTAATCAATCCCATCATCGTCAGCAGGGTCTGCACCGCCGCCTAGTCGCCATGTCTTAGCAGTTGCATCTACATCACGCCACTTACCGGTACCAAAGCCGTCTTGACTACCGATTACGATGATGTAGCGATAGTTCGAGACATCATCGCCAATTACGTCTTTACTGACTGTGAAAGTAATGGTTTTATCATCAACATTACCGGTTACATCAATACCTCTAGCAGACGTACTACCGGTTTCAGCCTGGACTGCTTGAACAGCTCCCGGCTCTCCAGTTCCACTGATGGCAACTTCCCAGGCCCAGTCTGGATGGACCTCAGCATTAGCGCCGGTTAGCATCTCTACTGCGCCGTAACTGGTCTCGCCTTGGTCAACATAAATCTGGACTATTTGATGGCTGAAACCGTTGGCTAAGCCCCAAATATCGGTCATTTCATCCATTTCGATGATAAATTGAGCATTCCATGCGCTTTGGCGGACTGTGACTTTCTTAGCGTCCCAAAGTCCGCCACCACTGTCGGTAGCGAAATCGCTGGCTAGTGGGTAGGTGTAGTCACCATCACCATTCTCATCACCAACTGCATCATCCAATTCGAGTAGCGTTACCCATTCTTCTAAATCAGGTAGTACCAGTTCTGCCGGTGCCGGCGGGGCAATTTCCATATCTTCACCGTCACCATAAGATAGCGAGCCAGCCCACGAAGTTACGACTTTTATTCGAGTCGTATACCTTGGAGCAAGACCGATATCAGCCCAAGGGATAACGAATTCATAAACGTCTTCAACCGCACAACTGCCGAGTGAGGAAGTACTGGACAGAACCCATTGTTCATTGTCCCCAGATTTGCCTTTAGCCTCGAATAAATTCCATTTCGCCCGACCGTCTTCTCTAACAGTATCAAAGTCTATGGCGACCATGTACTTGGCTGGGAAGCCAAGGATTTGATTACCGTAATAAGTGCGGAAGTTGGTTTCAACCTCGTTGAAGTTAACTGCATTCGGTTGCATAAAGTAAATCGCCAAGTCTGGTTCATCATATTGAGAATCACGTGAAATTGCGTCTAATTCCTCAGCAGTAACTGAATCAATCCGCATGAAGATATTGCTTGAATCATATCCGACATAGAAATTCTCGATATCGAAATCGCCCCCATCAACTGAGGCATCATATTTGGCTGCGCCGTCCCATTCACCTGGCAGGGCAATACCGTCGATCATTGGCTCGATGATACCGCCGTATGGTACAACTGGAGTTGCTGCGCCGGTCCATAAATCCTGCAGATATGGTGGCAAATCGAGATTGATTGCCCGATAGATGTTGGAGAGATGAACCTTGAACAGAACATCCCAATTCTCGTCATAACCGCTATCTTGGTCTAAGCCGTACCACCAGAACCAGTCACTACCTTCAGCGATGTACAGTGATTCCCAAGCGTTGGCCAGGCCTGGATGTGTAGGATTATCTGCCTCGAAGGCAACCAGGGCTTGGCGTGCTTCGACTAATCTCTGCCAACCTAGGCTTTCTTCCGGCTCACCGGCCCATGTGCGCAGGGTTCCGTCAATCCATGAGCCGGTACCGATGGTGTCGATTGCTGGCAAGTCTGGATTAGTGGCCAAGAATTCGCTTGGTGTAGTGGTGACAATCGTTGGGTGAGATGCGAGCCTAGAATACCACTCATGCATGAACGGTCTAGCGTTGTCTTGATGTTGGAATTCTGACATGAACATCCAGTTTTCGCCATCAAGGGCAACGGTCAACAAGTGCTCGGATGGGTCTTCGCCAGCATCCAGTAATTCTTGGCGAATGTTATCGAGGTAAGCGATGAAGTCTGAAACAGCAGCTTCTGGCGTCATAGTTCCATACTGGAACGCGATTCGGTCAGAAATTACTCGGTCTCTAAACACGGTTGCTACCTCGCCACCGTCTGCGCCTGTAACAAGCCACGGTGTTGCTAAGTTGCTGGCAATGTCGACGTCGATCATATTGCCATCTAAGTCGGTTGACTTCATTAGAATCTCTTCATCAGTAACCATCCACTGAATTCCGACATCCGACACTGGCTCAACCATCGCAGGTGAAACTGCTTCCTCACTGGGCCACATACCAGTCGGACGGAAACCAAGTTTGTCTTCGAACAAATCCATACCGGTGATGAGGTGGTTTTGCACGTCTTCTGGCCAAGACTCTTTGTTGACTCGAATACCGTCTTCCATGGTCCAGCCGTCCATCATTAACAGTGGCATGATTGGGTGATAATACGGTGTAGTGGTCAATTCAACTTGACCGCTAGCGGCAAGTTCACTGTACATTGGTAGAACATTGGCCATATGGTCATGTTGTCGGTCGACTACATACATCAAATCGGCATGAGTGTATTGGCCCGGCTGCATGAATAGGTCAATCAACCCTTGATCGTAATGACTAGCATCGTATTCTCCTTGTACATAATCAGGCGAGAATTGGTAAAGATACCACAGTACTTGCAGATCAAGGTAATCCTGCTCGTTTAGCAAAGTATCACTCATGATAGTGGCTGGCTTGAGATTGTGCAACGTCATATCGTATAGCTCAGAGTAGCGATTGCTAGATGGGTACAGCCACGACTGGATATGACCTGTTTCTGAGACATTGTAAATCCAGCCGCTGTTCCAGAATGACTGGAATTGCATCGTGTGTAATTCTAACGCGGTGGCATTTGGATAGCCGCCTTCTGGCCACGGTCGCTTAGCCATATCTGTGTGGTCGTCGAGTGGTTCGTTTTCATAATAATCAACTAACTGTTCGATAAATGACGGAACTAGATTGTAAGTGACTTTGGTACCGGTTTGCGCGAGAATACCCGGCGAATCAACATATTCAGTCATGGCGTGAACTCTAACCCACGGCATTTCGTAAGTGTCGGTGAGCTTGTTTTTGTAATATGGTTGATGTTGGTGGAAGATGATTGCGAGATTAAGTGCATCGTCAACTTTGTCGACGCCGCCGACTTCGACGACCGGCAAGGAATTGGGCGATGTGGCATTGTTGATGTTATCGATGTGGTAGTAATGCGAGAATGATTCGGCACCGTTTGAACTACTTGGGTTCTCACTTGGGAAGGATGTCCAGACATGGCCTTCATCTTGCCACTGTGCATAGACCATGAATTGTAGTGTTGTCGGGCTACCAATTGCGGACCACGGTATTGCCATTTCAGTGGTTGGATTGTCAGTCCAGCCAACGTAGATCTCTGAACTAGTCAAAGTTCCTTGATCGGACCATGATGAACCATCATAGGAAAAATACTGGTTGTAAGTAGAGTCTTCTAACGCGAACCCGTAATCTGCGGCAAATGGTAAGGTGTGGGCAAAGTTCCAGTCTTTACTCAAGACAGAACCGCTTTCACTGGTGTTAAAGTAAACAAAGAGGTCTGCACCCTCGGAAGGCGATGCCCAATCTGTTCCCGTCCACGCAACGTAGAAATTATCTGTATCCCAAGTTACATGCAACGAAACTCCATTACTATCGGTTGCCATTTCTGTACTTGTAGACCACTCTGAAACATCGCCATCAACAGTGATTGTTTCTGGGGTTGTTGCAGCAACAAAACCCATCCCGGCTTGTAAACAAAACAATAGCACGATGAATACAGCAGTAGTTCTCATCAAAATATCCTGTATGTGATAACTTGAAAGGGTTTATTGTCGGACATTATAAACATGGGAGGTGAAGTTGGTATTCTGTGCCACTTAACCTCATTACCCAATGGAAAAATCTCTGACGGGGAAAGGTTTCTGCAATACCTAAAGTCAAATAATTACTCAAAATGGCAGTTTTTACCACTGACTCCGCCGGACAAGCACAACTCTCCGTACGCATCACCATCTGCTTTTGCTGGGCATTATGAAATCTGTTCAGGTGATATTGTTGGGGATTTGTCCGATGAGGATTACTGGCTAGAGGATTGGGCATTATTTGCGACAATTACTGAACATTATCCCGGCAAGAATTGGACGCAGTGGCCGGATGAATTACGGAATCGGGAACCCGAAACATTGGCGAAGTGGCGAGAGAAAATAACCCCTGAAATCAGACGGCAAGGGATATTTCAGCATGAATGGTTGTTGTTAAAAGATAAAGCCAACAATTTAGGTATTGAATTGATTGGAGATTTACCGATTTTCATTTCCCATCATTCTGCAGATGTTTGGGCCAACCCGGAATTATTCCAGCTAGATGAGGAGGGTTTGCCAACAGTAGTAGCTGGAGTGCCCCCCGATTACTTTAGTGAAACGGGACAGAAGTGGAATACTGTCCTGTATAACTGGGCTGAGCATGAACAGACCAATTGGCGATGGTGGAGAGAAAGAATGGCTCGCATGCTCAGACTATTTGATGTCGTAAGAATTGACCATTTTCGTGGTTTCCATTCAGCCTGGGCAGTACCAAGAGAGGCTGAAGATGGAATAATCGGTGAATGGCAAGATGCTCCAAAGGAGCGAATCGTCAAAGTCTTGGTCGATGTTGCTGGAGATGAATCGAGAATAATTGCTGAAGATTTGGGCATAATTCCACAGGACGTCATTGACCTGCGTCTGATGTTCAATCTTCGAGGTATGGCGATATTACAGTTTGGCTTTGGAGATGACTGGGCGGATAGTCCACATCACCCCAGTAATATCAATTCAATGCAGATAGTGTACACAGGCACACATGACAATGACACCCTTCTTGGGTGGTGGCAAGCTAGTAGTAGCACTGTTAAGGCTAATGTTCGCTCGCTAACCGGTGAAAATGATGACATCATTGCATCGATAATATCAGTCGCAAAAGAGTGTGCGGCGCCACTGTGCATCATACCGTTACAGGATATTTTGCGGCTCGACTCCTCGGGTCGTATGAATATTCCAGGAGTAGAACAGGGAAATTGGCTTTGGCGGTTTGAATGGCGTGATTTAAATTAATCATGTTTAATCGTTTAGAGGCAGTATCATAACCCTCCTTAGTAACGCATTCATCGAATGGGACTCGTTGGGTACTTCACAGCAGAAATCGGTCTTTGGTCAGAACTACACACTTATTCTGGTGGACTTGGGGTTCTAGCAGGCGACCATGTCAAATCTGCGGCCGATGCTGAAATAGATTTAGTTGGTGTAACTTTGCTTTATCGAGAGGGTTATGGACGCCAACACATCGACAGTGACGGGAATCAAACCGAGACTTTTGCTGCGATAGATCCTTCAGACCACTTAATCGATACGGGGCTTGACTTGACCTTGCCGTTAGACAATACTACCCTACACGCCAAGATCTGGAAAGTAGAGGTGGTGGGAGTAACTGGTCACGTCGTTCCGGTTTATTTTTTGGACACCCACCATGCAAAAAATTCTGATTATCACCAAAGCATGGGTGCTAGATTGTATGGCGGTAATGATGATGTTAGAATCAGACAGGAATACCTCCTAGGAGTTGGTGGGGTGAGATTGCTCAACATGTTGAAAAAGAATTTCGTTGGTCTGCATTTGAACGAAGGCCACTGTACTTTTGCCCTATTGGAATTATTACACCAAGGCTGGAGCAGGGACGATTTGAGTAAAAAAATCCTCTTTACTACTCACACTCCAGTGCCGGCTGGACACGATCGATTTGATTGGGAAGCGGTGAATGAAGTTCTAGGTGAATTAATGCCTGATGATGTGGTCGAACTGGTGAAGTCTGTCGGCGACCCTGAAGACGGTGCCAGGTGTTCAATGTCGCATCTTGCTGTTGCTCTCGCTGAACAAGTTAACGCGGTATCAAACCTGAATGCTCAAGTTGCATCAACCATGTTCGACAATTATCACATTCACCCGCTAACAAACGGAGTCCATCATATCACATGGACGTCCCCCACAATGTCTGAACTATATGATGAAAAATTGCCAGGATGGAAGGCTGACCCAACCCAATTAGGCTATGCTGGTACTTTGTCTGACGGAGACTTGTTAAATGCGCGCAAGAAGAACCGTAGAATATTCCATGAATTAGTCAAGGCGTCAACTGGTGTAGAGTTAGAAGAAGAGCGACTGACAATTGGTTTTGCTCGACGGTTTGCTACCTATAAACGAGCTAATTTGGTGTTCAAAGACCTAGAAAAATTAAGTAAAATTGGGGGCGGAAAAATTCAGTTCGTCTTTTCCGGGAAAGCCCATCCCAGAGATGAGGGCGGCAAGCAGTTAATCAGAGACATCTATGGTAGTGCAAAACACCTAAAGGAGGAGATTCCTGTTGCTTTCTTGGAAAATTACGATATGGACACTGGTCTGGCAATCACCAGTGGCGTCGATGTTTGGCTAAATAATCCAATCAGACCCATGGAAGCCTCGGGAACCTCTGGAATGAAGGCGGCGATGAATGGCGTTCCAAATTGCTCAATTCTTGACGGGTGGTGGCCGGAGGGATGCCAACACGGCGTCAATGGATGGGCGATTGGTCAGTCTGAGGATGACAGAGACGACGAGCGAGATGCGGAAAATATCTACTCAATCTTAGCAGAACACGTCATTCCTGCATGGGAAAAAGGCGGCTCAGTATGGGCAAACATCATGCGCTCAAGCATCGCAACCTCAGCGAGATTTACCGGCGCTAGAATGATTGCTGAATACAAGCGATTTTACGATGCTTTTGAGTAATTAGCGCTTTTTCATAGTGGTAAATAATAGCACAACTAAACCACAGAAAACAGCTACTGCAAGACCTGTTCTAGCAAATTCAGTGAAGGATGACGACTCTTCTGAGTCTGTAACTACTTGTGATTCGTCACCTGAGTTAGCATCATTATTTTGATTACTCTCGTTAGGATTTTGACAGCTTGGGCAACAATCACCTTCCACTGCAGGCAAGGTGATCCACCCAGCCGGACATGCATCACAGAATATGTCGTCGCACTGGTCAACAGGCTCTATGTCATACTGACAAGTACCATCATCTTGCGTCGCCTCAGCATCATAATTTGTTGCGGTAATGTTGGTACAACCAAAGATTGGTTCAGGAGGGTATTCACAGGAGCCATCATCCTCTGTAGCGGTTGATGCGAAATTTGTCGCGGTTGAATCTGTACAACCCAATACAGGTTCTGATTCATTGGTTTGGTTGGAATTATTACCGTTGGCAGATTCACCATTGAGGATAAAAGTGTGGCTTAAAGTAGATGTTGGGCAAAAATGCCATTGCGATTCATCCTCATCACTACATCCCAATATTGCAGCATCAAAGGTAAGGGTAATCTCGGTGCCGTTTGGGATGGTTTCATTTAGCGTTAATTGCCAAGTCATATTGTATGTAGACATAGAAGGCATCATGTAGAACCATTCAGTATAACCATAAAAGCCCTCGACTAACGGATTATCAGTAGTGGCATTTACTCCCGGATATTGTAGCGCTTTATCACACGTATTCGTAAGGTCAAGGGTGGTAAAATAGGTCTCATTCATCGTGAAATTATGAACAATTAAGCAGTGGCTATCATCGATTCGTGCCGGTGGTTGAGTAATTGCGTTGTGTTCGATTACTGTGACTGAGTTAGCAGGTATTGATGTCGTGGTCGATGAAATAATTGAGTCGCCGAATCTAACCAAATCGTAGTTATCGAAGCCGTCATAGTTGGTAGCTTGGCCACGATTAAGAATTATTGACATGGTTTGTTGTTCATGAGACATATCGTAAATTAACACATCCGGGCTAGCATAGCGAGTTGAATATGTTCCTTGCTTTAGTGCGATTGAATCATATCTCAATTGACCTAAGGCTGAAATGTTCTCAAACAAGCCAGACTCTCGGTGATTCCAATTGCTCGAGTCACGGTACATGTGTCGGTTATCTGGATCTGCGCCACCATACTCGCCATATTCATCGCCGTAATACAGCAATGGGGCTCCTGGAGTTGTTAGCAGCCATCCGTATGCTTGAAGCACGGCCTGATAGGTCTCATCGGTGCCTGGCTGACCTGGCAGACCTTGTTCTTGCCACTGATTGTAAGCATCGTTAGTGCCGCTATCTGCCCGACTTGCTAAGCGAGGGACATCATGGCTGCCCACATATGGAACCATTACTGCGCCGGATACATATTGATCTTGGCTGCGATTTGTCCAATAATCTAGGTGCTGATAATTTCTAACTCCTTCAGTAAACACATTGTCAACTACTGCATGGTAGAGGACGAAATCAGCTTGACCGTCAAGAGAATCGGCGCCGATGTATCGGTTGATTGTGTCGTATTGAAATTGATTGGCTGCTAAACTATCGCCAGACCAACCCATTGCAGTCTCCCCTTTCAGATAATAATCAGTACCAACTGTTTCGAAGCGCTCGTTTATTCGGGTGGCCAAATTAGTTGCTGCTAAATCATCAACATGCTTAACTGCATCAATTCGTGCTCCGTCTAAATCAAATTCTTCAAGCCACCATAGTGCATCTTCGATAAATTGTTCTGATGCATCTCTTATCTTCCAATTGACATCTGGCATGTAAGAGGTGAATTGACAATCAAGCCTATGCTCAGTCCAGTCACAGTTTGCCGTGCCGCAAATGCATCCTTGATTGAACCATTCGGGATTTTCTTGGTAGTAGATGTGGTCTTCATGGACATGATTAACCACATAATCCATCATTACTCTTATGCCTACTGAATGTGCTGCGTCAACCATGTCTTTCAATTGGTCTGCGGTCCCCAACCTAGGGTCAACTTGCCTAGGTTCAATCGGCCAGTAACCGTGGAATGCTGAAACATCATGGACGCCGTCAGCCGCAATTCCGGTGCCTTGGGCATTGGTGTTGAATGGAGTTAACCAAAGTACGTTGACCCCTAGTTCGGCAAAGTAACCAGATTGGATTTTCTGTGTCACTCCCTCAAAGTCACCGCCCATCCAATCTGCTCCGGCAGCAGCGCCGGTTGGCAATCCATCATTGCTGGTGTTGCCGTTGATGAAACGATCGGTCATTATCATGTAAATTAGTGAATCTTCCCAAGTAAAGTCGCTTTGCTCACCGACCCAAAATGGTACTAAGTGATCATATGCTTGATTACCATTCAAATCATTGATATCTAGTTTCAGAGTATGTTTACCATCTGCTAATGTTGTTGTATCCAATGTCCAAGTCAGCGCGGTTGAGTCCCAAACTGCGGATTCCAAGCCTGCTGGTGTACCATCTGGCATTGCGCCACTAACTCCTGGCAAGTAGGTTATTATCAAATCATTATCGATTAACTCGCTGGCGAAGTTCGGCCTTGATGAATCCTTGACCCTAACAACCGAATTTTCAACATCCCCGCAGAACCCTCGATAAGGATTGGCTGGATCGTAGATGTATGCATTATCAACGATGAACTTGTAGCAATAAGTTCCCTCATCTAGATCTAACTCTGCTGACCAGACACCAGCCTCCTCACTTAACGCGGTCACTTGATTCCAATCCCATTCACCGATAAGTTCGACTGTCGTTGCAGTTCCGCTCCAAGAAAATACGGTGTTGCCGTTGCCGTAATCGATTTCTGGATTGTCAGCGGTTACTGGAATTATTGGTAACAATAAAACGGTAACAAATAATGCCGCAATCGTCAGTTGTTGTTTCATCTTACCTACTCCTGTTGACTCGTGTTCTTGAACAGGTTGTTGGCAGTATTAACTAAATCGTCAATATGCTCACACAAGAAACTCCTAACGAAATCGTTAGCAGGGTTATGGTATGCGTTTAGTGGTTCATCATGCTGCTGTAATACCCCCTTATCCAAGATTGCGATGCGGTCTGCAAGAGTCATCGCTTCGATTTGGTCGTGAGTAACATAGATTGTCGTTGTGCCAAGTTCATCGTGAAGTCTACGGATTTCATTACGCATTTGATGCCTCAATTCAGCGTCAAGATTAGAAAGTGGTTCGTCCATTAAGAGGACCTTTGGACGTCTAACCAAAGCTCTACCTAGGGCAACTCTTTGGCGTTGGCCACCACTAAGCTCCTTTGGTTTCTTATCCAGATGTTCAACCAAATCTAACATCTCAGCCGCTTCTTGAATCCGCTGTTTTATCTCATCGCCACTAAGTTTAGCATCCCCTTTCGCCATTCTAAGACCGAATGATAGGTTATCTGCAATTGTCATATGTGGATATAATGCGTAAGATTGGAAGACCATACCAAGACCCCGCGCGCCGGGAGGTAAATGGTTGACCGTTATACCATCGATTTGTATCTCTCCGTTGGTTACCTCCTCAAGTCCTGCGAGCATGCGTAATGTTGTTGATTTACCGCAACCGGATGGTCCTAATAGTACCAAAAATTCACCGTCTTTTACTTCTAAATCTAGCCCTTCAACTGCGACAAAGCCATCATCATACCTTTTCGATACCGAATTATAATTCACACTTACCAACGTATCACCCCTTTACCCCTCCAGCTGCAAGTCCTTCGATCAAGAACTTCTGGAAGAATAGGAATAGTAAGGCAACCGGTAGGCTCACCAAAATACTAGCAGCGGCGAAGTCGCCCCATGCCTGTCCAGTAGAGGAAATCAATGATGCAAGCCCCACCGGTAAAGTGTACATGTCATTTGAGGTATTGAAGGTAAGCGCGAGAAGGAATTCGTTCCACGCGGCAAGGAAACTAAACAACGCAGTAACTGCAACTGCGGGTAGCGACAATGGCAAGACTACCTTGGTGAATACTTGGAATTGATTGCAACCATCAAGAGTAGCTGCTTCTTCTAATTCACGTGGCACCGTATCAAAGAAGCCTTTCAGCATCCAAACGCACAATGGTAATGCTGTTACACAGTATGCAAGAATAAGTCCTAAGTGAGAATTTAGTAGACCAAGGGTTTTCATCACAAGGAAGTACGGTACTAGGATAATGATGCCTGGGAACATTTGTACCAATAAGAAGGCAAACATCGAGACATCTCGGCCAGTGAACTTGTACCTACTGAATGCATACCCTGCTGGAATGGCAATCACCAGACCGAGCAAACTGGTACCTATTGACACAATTAGTGAGTTTCTAAACCAAGTCCAAAATGAGTCGCCCTCTAGGATTTTTGTGAAATGTTCGCCAGAAAATGAGTCACCTATTTCACCACCAAGTGCGTTGCCCGGAGAAATTGCTATGTCAAAAATCCAGACGATTGGAATTAAGGTAAGCACAACAAAATGAAGCAAGGTCGTATGCGAGCCTATGCTTTGATGTTGCTTCTGTAGGCTAGCATTACGCTTTAGACCATATTCGATTGCTGATATCGATAAGTTGCGAGTAGCCCAAACAGACACTGCGCGATTGGAGAGCCAAAACAGTGAGATTAGCCCGGGGGCAATTATCCAAGCATTTAGCCACATATTGAACAAGGTATTTGGCATCAACACTAGACGGTAGATTCCAAGAGAAATTACCACCAAGCAAATCACTAATGCGAGATTCCTTTGGTTTGGATTATTGGCAACGGGTAAAGACGTTCGCAGAGCCGCAATAGCTGCACAAGCAACAAATCCGATAAGCAATAATTCTTCATCGCCTCGCAGGTAATCAAAGGTCAATAATAGTACATTAACGATGGTGGCAACTACTAACCACGAACGCAATGTCAACACCTCAACCGGAGTATACCATGCACGAATAATTCGCTCACTAATCATACTGCAGCCTCCGTTGCGTTAGTCTGTTTCATGTAAGTCCAAGAGAAGGCAAGTAACATCAGGAAAATTATCACAGACCATGCGGCTGCGACTCCATATGCACCATCTCTAAAGGCCACATCGTAAACATAAGTAATCAGAATATCGGTTTGACCTGGTTCGCCAAAATACAGGTCCGGCCCCCCGTCTGTCATTAAATAGATTACATTGAACATATTGAACGTCCAGATAAATCCAAGCAAAGATAGTGGCACTAAGGCGCTTTTCAGATTTGGGAATGTTAGATGGCGGAAGGCATCCCACCCGGTTACTCCGTCGATCTTTGCTGCTTCATACATGTCTTTTGGCAACGCCTGTAAAGCACCACTGATTGACATCATCATGAATGGAATCCCGAGCCAAATGTTGACTAGAATCACAATTACCTGCGCACCTGTTGGGTCTGATAAGAAATTTATATCCGTACCAATTAAATCATTAATCAACCCGTCAGGCTGGAACATACCTTTCCATACCAGTACAGAAATGTATGATGGAACCGCCCACGGGAGCAATAGAATAGTTCGATAAGCTGTCTTACCTTTGAGGTTGGCGCGTTGTAAAATTAGCGCTAAGAACAAACCAATACCGATGTGGGCTGTGACATTGACTACGGTCCATACAAGGGTAAAAACCGTCACTCGAATGAAGCCAGGCGCGGTTAGGACATCCCAAAAATTGGCCAACCCAATGAAGGCTTGTTCACCCAAATGGGTTTGATCTGCATCAGTGAATGATAGCCAAAATCCATACATTACCGGATAGAAAGTCAACACAGCAAGCGCAAGCATGGCTGGGGCGATGTAATAGTGAGCCAGCCTAGAATTGGTCTTGCCGAGTTGTGCGTCGCGATACCGCGCAAAACTCAACAAAGCGATCAGTGAAAGAACGATGGCTCCAATAGCAAACATAACTGGAGATGTGTCACCAGAATCAGGTCGCTCATCACTGACACCAGTTAGGCCTTCAGTAGCGAACAGTAATTCGGAATCTCCGTAAACCTCGATAGTATGAAGCTTATTTGGTATCATGCCGGTAAGATTACACTCTATCTTCTGAGCACCTGGGGGCAATAATCTGACCTGACCAAACTGGTTCATTTCGACGCCATCTGCTGTGCAGTTATCATAACCCAGTAGCGAGCTCTCCTGTCCAGTATCAAGACTGATTTCAGTATGTAATTCATTATCAAAATAAATTGAGTAATTGGTTGATTCATCGGTTGTAATATTAACTTGAATTGTGCGATAACCAGTGGTCGGTTTAACTGCATCCGCTCTTTGTAGGTTATCGATTAGAGAAATTAGTTCAGTGTTTGCGTCCGATAACGCTGCTGAGGTGGTTGCGGTCTCGGTGTAGGCCTGTTCAAATGCTGTTGAAAGCGGTCCGTAGACCAACGACATTGCCCGGGTAGTGGGGGCTGGTGTGGCAACTTTGGTTTGCTCCAAAAATCCAGCAATGACCTCGTCACCAAGTATCTCTTCGTCGGTCTCGAGACTGGTATGGGTTGGCATGGTGTAGGTCTCTAAGGCAAATTCTTTCTGCACGGATGCTGATGATAGCCACAATGCGAGTTCTGTGGCAGCTACCTTGTGAGCACTTTGCTTGCTAACTGTCCAACCCTTGTAGGTGACAAGCGGGGACATCCGCTCACCAGTTTGGGTTACTGTTGGCAAAAGTGTTTGCCCGATGTTTAATCGGCTATCTTCATAAGTCGCCCAATTCCACGGTCCGTCAACAATCATCGCCGCTTTTGAAGTGATGAATTGATTTTTCATGCCCTCGATTTGAGTTCCAGTGGCAACTACTTCATGCTCTAATTCAAGGTCTAGCATCCATCTCATCGATTCGCTTGAACCATTGGAGTCAAGTGATGGATTGCCATTTTCATCAAATAAAGCGCCTCCAAAGCCCTCTTGAATTGGGAACCACCAATAGGCCGTTTTAATCGGCAACGCAAGGCCTTGAACGTCCTGCTGAGTCAACTGTTGTGCTGCAGCAAGCAAGTCCTGTTCGGTCCAATCTTCGTTGGGATAATCAAGTCCTTCTGCGTCAAATAGCGCCTTATTGAAAATTAATGATAGGCAATCCTGACTTGCTGGTATGCCGTACAGTTCATCGCCATAACGCATTGATTCAAGAGCTCTGGATTCGAATTGAGCGCGGTCCTGTGGCGTCAAATGCGGACGAAGATCCTCGAGCAATGGAAAGCCATCCACCCTTACTTCTCCAATAGCACCTAATTGGTCACTGGATAGACGCATCAAATCGGGTGCTTCGCCGCCTTGAGCTGCGGTCATGAATAATTGGTCTGCATTACCGAATGGAACCAGAGTTATCTCTACGGTAATATTTGGGTTGACCGCCTCGAAATCTCTTACTGCGTTAGTGAAGGCTTCTTCCTCCTTACTTTCGGCCGCAAATGTATGCCATACTTCGATTGTTATTGGACCATCCTCCGAGGTACGAGTTGGGTCATCAGTATCGCCAAAATCTAAACAACCTGGCACAATAAATAATGTCGCTATGAAAAAATACAATACTTGGCGGGGGCGTATTCGCATATTACTGCCCCCTAACATGCGTAAGCCTCGAATGACGGTGGATAAAAGAGGTTTGGACTAGGGATTTACCTAATTAATTAAAATCTCTTACCTAGAAATTCTTTGCTTTAGAGCCTCAACAGTAAGTACGCCGACTGCAACCTGTAAATTGTAGGATGGAACAAATCCATCCATTGGCAGCTTGACAATATAATCTGAAGCGTCTAATGTTGCTTGACTAACACCATCACGCTCTGCACCTACTACCAGCAATATATCGCCTGACATATCAACATCCCATGGTGCTCTGTCGCCAACATCTTCGGCTGAAATAATGGTTAAGTTATGCTGTTTAGCACATTCGAGGATTGCCTCGGTACTACTGTAAATAACTGGTATGAAGCGATCTGCCCGCATACTAGCACGCCTTATCGTACGTCGCTCTTCATGAGTTTTTGCGACGTTTAGCACCACCCCATTGGCCCCACTTACCTCTGCTGCTCTTATTGCGAAACCAAGATTTGTTGAATAGGTTACACCATCAAAAAACCAAATTGTTCCCCCCCTTGACATTAATTCATCCATCGAATCGGTTTGGAAACGCCCGACCAGCGCAAGGGCAGCGACATGCCCTGAGGCTGACATGCGCCACAAATCATTGGTGGACCCTTCCTCAAGTGGAATTTGTCGCTCAAGACACAGGCTTCGTATCTCATTTGTGTCTTTTTCTCGGTCGACCAAAACACGATCGATGGCAACACCGTCCTTAAGAGCCTGTAGCACCGCCTCTGCTCCAGTTATCTGTCCGGCCATGAGCCTGTGTGTAGGATTACCCTCATGAGCCTAACCACCATCCCAGGGTCATGGCGAAAAAGCACAGCCCGCGTTTCTTAGCGATGGTAAATGCTGCGAGAGATGAAATTGAAGAATGTGAAGCAAGTGAACTGACTGAGTTAATATCCAGCGGAGCAATTCTAGTTGATGTTCGAGAGCAACACGAATTTGTTGCAGGCCACCACGCTGCGGCAATTCATATTGGTAAAGGGGTTATTGAGCGTGATATTGAAAAGCAAAATTTTGCTTTGAACCAAAAAATCATCCTGTATTGCGGTGGCGGATTTCGCAGCGCTATTGCAGCAAAATCCCTTGCCAGCATGGGCTACAGTAACGTGATTTCATTGTGGGGTGGATGGCGCAGCATCCTCGCTGAGGATTTACCTATTATGACATCGCCCTAGAACTCACCTATTGAGTTGAGACAAATCATTATTAGAGCCTAGGTTGGCATTACCACCAAACAGATTGCTCTTGCAGGGGGTTTGGATACAGACATCAGTTTATTTAATGAATTCATTGAATCTAAAATAATCTAATATCTCACAACAAGCCCGCAATTAAACGAAGAATGGACAATAATCCGGAGGCCATATCATGAAATACACACCACTAAAACGGAAAACTAAGGTAGTTTTCGTTCAATTAGGTTCTCCCGAAGCGCCAACTCCCAAAGCACTTAGAAAATATCTGAGAGAGTTCTTGGGCGACCCGAGATTAATCGATTGGAATCCAATAGTCTGGAAAATTATTCTGAATTGTTTTGTATTACCACTAAGACCACGAAAATCAGCAAAGTTGTATGAAAGAATTTGGGACGGTGAGAGTTTTCCACTGATAACCAACACCGCTCAATTTACTAAACAGGTTGAGCAAGAACTGAAAGCTATTGATGCGCATGGACATGTTGAGGTAAACCATGCATTCCTGCTCTCGCCACCTTATGTTAACGAAGTGTATGACAGTTGGGAAGAGGATTTGAAAAATGGAGTTGGAGCCACCAAATTAATGGTCATACCAATGTTCCCGCAGTACTCAGAAAGTACAGTTGCCTCAGGCATAGATTCACTCGGAAAAGAATTATCCAAGCGAGTTAAGATTCCTAACTTTGAGGTGATTACAAATTTCCACAGAACGCATGCGTTTATCGATAATTCAGTCAGAATAGTTGATGAAAAACTCCAGGAACTAAAAGAGCAGGGAATCGAGGCCGACATGCTGTTGCTAACCTTCCACGGCATGCAAAAACGCCGAATTTTGGAAAAGGGCGATGATTATTACCGTCATTGCTATGAGACTTATCGACTAATTGTCGATCGCTTACAAAATATAAATCCGGAACAAACGATAATGACATTCCAAAGTAAATTTGGCTCTGAAGAATGGATCACTCCTTATACCGAAGAAGTTGTTGAAGAACTAATCAAAGAAGGTAAGAAAGAAATTGTCGTTTATTCGCCTAGTTTTGTGGCTGATTGTTTGGAGACTACCGATGAACTTGGTCACGAATTGGTCGAGGATGCCAAAGAGTGGGGTGGCAACGTATATGCCGTTGATTGTCTAAACGTAGACCAACAATGGTGCAAGGATTTTGCTACCTATACTTTCACCCAAGCAGAAGGTTCTGCTCAACAAAAAGAAGATCTAGAGTATCAACTAACTGCCGACGATTATGAAGCCATGCCGGAACTAACCTCAGATGGAAAATCAATATCTGTTTCGAAAGAGGTTCTGCATCACTCATTTGACAAATAATTCTGCAACGCGTTCTGCTTCGTCAACAACATGAGTTATTGACACGCCACTTACTGCCCATCCAACTCTCGAATACGGTCTATCGACCGTTGCTAGTCGGCTGAGATAACCTGGTCGATAATGTGGTATCGAGCGCTCTCCTATCTTTACAAATAACTCGGGATTGTTACCAAGCAAATCCTCTGCGCAGGACAATACTGTCTGTTCTTTGCCATCCCAGCGGCTATGTGGAACCATTAGACGAAATAATCGGTGGCCATCCGGTGCGCGCTTAGAATAATGTAAATCGCTTTCATGTAATATGCCGCTTATTGGTAACTCCACATCGGGGATCAATGTGCCATATCCAACCTCCACATTAGCAACTTGCTCATTACGATATCCAACTGCGAAAATAGACAGTTGCGAGGCTGAATAATCTTCTCGGTCGCCAGGTGCAGCCCAAATAACTGATGCCATTCCTATGCCAAATCGTTCCGCCGCTTTCTGGGCTGAGTCTATTGATTGATTGAACATAATCTCGACGTTTTCGAGCTGGATTAATTTTTCACTAAGGGACTGGATTAGCACCATCATCCCGCCATCGATTGACGCAATGCTGCCTTTTTTGGGTGTGAATATTGGATAAGTCTCAGCAATTAAGTTAGCTAATTTGCGCTTTTTTATCGGTGGAGAATTACCAAAACCCGTCACGCTTGGTAGCAGAAAATCTGCATCGACATGCTCTGCTGTATCGTTAACTATGCCAAGACACAGTGCATCAGCAATCGGCTTATGCGGAATAACCTGCGCCACAGACCGGCCACCAGCCTTGGCTTGCTTAAGTGACTTCCAAAGCTTAAATGGCCCAATTTTAAACAAACTGCGCCATGACAGTCTATGATATCTACCTTGAGAAAGAACCCAGCGGGCCTTTGCTTGAGACTTAGATGGATTGAACTTATCGGCTAGGCCTAAATCATCGACAAGTCGCCAAAATGCCGGGTGTGGGCGGGTTGCGTTTACTGCGAGATCGCAAATCCATTCGCCGTCCTGCCAGGTGCTTATCACGCCGCCGAGTCGATTTGATTGTTCAAGAATAATGACTTTGATATCTGGCCGTTTGGTCGCAATCCGATAAGCACAGCACATACCTGAAAGCCCGCCACCCACGATAACAACGGTGGAGGAATCTGCTAATTCAGTGTGCACCAATAATGGCCGGCGCATCTCCTCGCCGTGGTCAATCCAACTTTGGAGACTAGACATTGCACCACCTCCATTCAGGGTTCAATCCAATCGCGTGGTTGCCTTAATACCTCTAGCAATCGGCCCTCTTCACTACCATCAGCAACCTCATGGCAGTATTCCCAGCGTGAGGTTAATGGTAATGACATCAAAATACTCTCAATCCTTCCATTGGTTGTCAGTCCAAAAGTGGTTCCACGATCATAGACTAGATTAAATTCGACATATCGGCCACGGCGAATTTGTTGCCATTGTTTTTGCTCATCGGAAAATGGCAGGTCTTTTCTTCGCTCTAGTATCGGTAAGTATGAAGCTAGAAAGGCTTCAGCACAATCGGTGACGAAGGCAAAACAGTCATCTCTGCTAGCATCATTGATGTCATCAAAGAATATCCCGCCAAGTCCTCTACACTCGCCACGGTGTTTGATGAAGAAATATTCATCGCACCACTGTTTGAAGCGGGCAAAATCAGCAACCTCATGTCTATCACAAACCGTTTTGTGGGTTTGGTGAAAGTGCACGGCGTCTTCCTCAAATAAGTAGCTAGGCGTCAAATCTGCACCACCACCAAACCACCAACTGCCGGGCTTCTTTCCCTGACCACGTTCAAAATAACGATAATTTGCATGCACTGTTGGAGCCATCGGATTATGGGGGTGAAGTACAAGACTTATCCCGGTCGCGAAAAAATCGAGATCGGTGCCCATTAGTTCATGCCCGCCACCCATACTTTTCGCTGCTTGTGGGCTTAGTGTTCCGTGCACCACACTTACATTGACGCCGGCCTTTTCGAATACCTTGCCACCAGAAAATACACGGCTTCTACCGCCGCCACCTTCAGGGCGAATCCATTCATCTTGACGATAATCGACTTCGTCGATTTGGCGCAATGCTTCGCAAATCTCATCTTGAATTCGGTGGACCATGTCTGCCATTTTTTGACGCATGGTCAATCACCAACAATTTCTCGCAGAACTGTCTCGACGCATTCAATCCTTGCAGAAGGAGCAAAGCCATGACCGAGGTTAAAGATGTGTCCGGGCTTAGTACCAGCGGCGCTGAGAACTGCTCTAGTTGCGGATTTAGCCATCTCTGTTGAGCCATGTAGTAGTGACGGGTCCAGATTGCCTTGAAACGCAAGTTTGTCACCAAATTGTTCACGATTAAAGCATAAATCGTCGCGCCAGTCTAAGGAAATTGCATTCAAATCCAGCTCTCTAATGGCAGGATGAAGATGGCCAGAGCCCTTTGCATAGTGGATAATTGGTATGTCTGAGCCAACTTTTTCTCGAAATACTTCGATTGTGCGAGCAGTTGCCGGCATGGCATACTTCCGATAAGATTCCAAAGATAACAGTCCGGCCCAGGTATCGAATAACTGAACACCGTCTGCACCACCATGAATAACTTGATCGGCAAGTAAATCACCAACGATTTCCCCCATTTTCAGCAACATGTGCTGTGCTTGATCTTGATTAGAAGAAATCTTAGCCCGTGCATTATGAAAGTCTTTGTCCCCGGTTCCTCCAGACAGCAGGTACATACAGATTGTCCATGGTGCTCCGACGAATCCTAATCTTGCATGGGAATCGCCAATCTCTTCTCCGATGGCATGCAGTCCATCTGCGGCCCACGGTGCGTGTTGCCTAGCATCGAACCGAGTCCATTCGTCGACGTCATCAAGGCTGAACTCACTAATTCTAATTCCGCCGCCATATTCAACATCGTAACCAAGACTTGGTAGTGGTGTTAAGATGTCACTGAAGATAATCGCCGCGTCTATTTGTTGATAGCGTTCGAGTGGTTGAAGGGTTATCTCCTTGCACAGGTCGACTTCCATACAACGTTCCCAAAAAGAGTGTTCAGCAGCAATCTTGCGATATTCAGGCAGGTGTCGGCCTGCCTGACGCATGAACCAGACGGGCGTTCTGTCGACTGGCTCAAGGTTTAGCGCTGAAACAATCCGCTGTTTGCCGTTCAATGCTAAACCTCCAATTCGGTTAGAACATCGTCCAGTGCGCGAACCATACCAAGTATGTGTTCTTCATTATGGACAGTAGCAATAAAACCAATCTCATATGCCGACGGCGCCAACATGTATCCCCTCGCCAATAATCCTCTGTGGACATCCGAATATAAATTGCCGGCATTACTTGGAATCATATCCGCTCTGGGCGGCGGGCTATTAGGGCCCGGTGAAAACCAAAACAGGCTACCGAGTCTGACTAACCGCATTGGATAACCATGTTTTTCAAGCACCGGCTCTACATTATCTTGGAGTAATTGACCTAATTGTTCAAGTCTGTCATATGCTGGCTCGTCCAGTAAATCAAGCGTCATGATTCCAGCTGCCATGGCCAAGGGATTGCCGGATAGAGTTCCGGCCTGATATACTGGGCCGAGCGGTGAAAGGCTCTCCATAATTTCTGACCTAGCACCATAGGCACCGACCGGTAACCCACCGCCAATGACTTTGCCAAGTGCAGTTATATCCGGTGTGACGCCGGACATATCGCCATAACTGCCATCTTTAAATCGAAATCCACTAATCACCTCGTCAAAAATCAATAAAGCTCCATGGGCGTCGCACAAAGAACGTAACTTAGATAGATATTCGTGCCTTTGGACAAGTAGTCCATTATTCGCTGGTAAGGGTTCGATAATTACTGCAGCAACCTCATCGCCGTGTTCTTGAAACAAAAACTCGACAGCGTCCTCGTCGTCTAGTGGAGCGACGAGCGTTGTGGCAACGGTGTCATTTGGGATGCCAGGGCTACTAGCGATCCCGAAGGTTGCTAATCCACTGCCTGAATTCACCATTAGTGAGTCGACGTGGCCGTGATAACAACCTTCGAATTTGATAAGCAAATCACGACCTGTGTATCCTCTAGCGAGCCTTACTGCACTCATTACTGCTTCAGTACCTGAAGATACAAAGCGTACTTTATCCATAAATGGGAACCGTTGCTTGACACGTTTCGCCAACTCAATCTCGCCAATGTGAGGGGCACCAAAAGAGGTCCCGTTCTGCATTTTCTGATATACTAAATCAATTATCTTAGGATGCGAGTGGCCGTGCACCAGAGGCCCCCAAGATTGCACGAAGTCAACATATTCATTACCGTCAACATCTGTAACGATTGCACCAGATGCTTTGTCAAAGTAAATTGGGTTGCCATGCACAGATTTGAAGGCTCTAACCGGGGAGTTAACACCTCCGACTAAGTGATGCAAAGCCTCGCTATGCAATGAATCGGACTTAGTTCGCTGCATGTGTTCACCTCAATCTAGCCAACCATGAACCATCGCCTCGCGGGCATGGTAGGTTACCACTATGTCGGCGCCGGCCCTTTTGAAGGAATGGAATATCTCTTTAACAAGTCCAGCTCTTGAATTTATGTCAGATGTTGAAGCCATTACCATGGCATATTCGCCACTTACATTGTATACAGCAACCGGTCTTGCCACCGCATCTGATACCTGTCGAACAACGTCTAGATACGTCATTGCCGGTTTTACCATGATTATGTCAGCGCCCTCACCCTCGTCGGTTACGGCCTCTAATATCGCTTCAGCATAGCCTGACCGAATATCCATCTGGTGACTGCCCCGGTCACCTGATTTAGGAGATGATGAGGCTGCATCCCTGAATGGTCCGTAGAATGAACTTGCGTATTTTACCGAGTAGGATAGGATTCCAGTACTCGTGTGACCTGCCTGTTCAAGGGCATGGCGAATTGCTCTAACTCGGCCATCCATCATGTCAGATGCTGAAACGTAATCGGCTCCGGCGGCGGCATGGGAAAGAGCAATTTTGCATAACTCAGGGATGGTTAAATCGTTATCAATTTCATCATTATGGACTATACCACAATGGCCGTGATCCGTAGCCGTGCACATACATACATCGGTCATGATGACAATATCTCCGCCGTATTGTGCTTTTAATGTAACAATTGCTTGTTGTAAGGGCATATCAGCATCCGAGGCCTTCGATGCAGTGGAGTCTTTGTGGTGGTTGTCAACCACGGCAAACAACATGTGAGAAGTTATGCCTAAAGCCATGTCTTCTGCGATTGTTGCGCACAAAACATCGACCGATTGTCGGTTAATGCCGGGCATGCTTGCTATAGGCTCGTTTATGCCGCTGCCAGACACTACAAAATGTGGTTGTACTAAAGACGATTTTATGTCAGAAGCGAAATTGAGATTACGCCTAGCAGGCGTCCAACGATTAATTCTCGGTCTTATGTTCACCTAATCACCTCGGTTCTGTTTCCACCACTTAGCAACAAAATCTGATGTTGGTCCCTGCAATACTTCTACCTGCGCGCCTTCAAAATAATCGAGTGAACCAATCGCCTCTAATGATGACTTCCCCATGCAAAGTATATTTTTAGGTATGGGTAATGAGTTTTCGACCCATGCCCTGGCTGAGGATGGCGAAGACAGTAACAAGACATCATCCGCCTCGACATCAATCATTGGGGTTTTTTTGGCTCGGTTTTCATAACCAACCCAGCTGTTGACTGCAAAACCAAGACGGGTCAGCGACTCAACTAAGTGATTAGATGCTACATCTGAACGGGGAATCAACAATGGATTATCTCTGCTAATCATTTTGTCAATATAAGCAATCAATTCTTCAGAATTCCTCGCTTTTGCACAGATCGAAACGGTCACTCCGCGCATGAAACAAGCCCGAGCAGTACCTTCCCCGATTGCAAGCCATTGGATTCGGCTTAGTTCTGGATTATTTTGCGCTACAGACACTGCACACTTAGCAGCAAATGGCGAGGTTAGAACTAGATACGGCCACTCTCTTCTTGATTTAGTCTCATCGAGAAAGTTCTTTGGCCATTGATTGGGTTTGGGCACGAGTTCTAAGACCGGTTTATTGACCACACTTATGTCATTATTCTGGAGGATTCTGGCCAGCCTATCCGAATTCAGGGTTGAGATGAGTTTCGGGCCTGAGCTAACTAGAGCGACTGGCCGAAGGTTCTGCGTTGGTAGGACTGGTTCATAATCAGCTACTTTTCCAACATAACGCTGACTCGTAAACTCTAAACCTTGACAAAATACATCCCGCCAGTTATCCGGTGAAATTTGAATTATCGCAGAGTCATCACTTACTTTAATCCCTGCAGGATACAGACAGCCGCCACCAATTGCGGTCAATATTTGGCGCTCTTGCACTACATCAGATTCGGTTTTCGGACTATTGAGACATTGCCTCAGTGCTTGTAAGTCGCCGAACTCATCGCTTCGACAATGCACAGAGATGGCCCCTTGACCTGGGGCTGTCGGCCAGTCAATATCGCTTAACCTAACGGCGCTAAACTCGTTAATCACAGTGTCGAGAGCGCCAATCTGGTTTAATCGTTGCAGCCCAATCTCAGCGAGGATGATGGCGTCCACTCTCCCTTGCTGTAGGCGCATGAGTCTAGTTTCGACTTGTCCTCGTACAGCAATGGGAATTATGTCCGGGCGCTTGCTCAATAGGAAGGATTGTCGGCGGCCAGATACTGTTCCAACAGTACCTGATTTAGGGATTACCCGCAATGCATCTGCAATCGGAGTCTCTGAACTGTTAGAGAGTAACTCCCCCAAACTTGGATAGCTCGCTGTTTTTGGAAATATCACTATGTCATTGGTGCACCCGCGAGAAAGATATGCAAGATGGCTAATCCTTTCGTCAATTGATACTGGAACATCTTTACTAGAATGGACTGCAATATCGATTTCCCCCGTTACTAGTTTAGCATCTACAGCATGAATAAACTGACCAACTGATGATGCCAAATCGCCACCGAGGGACTTATCGCCCATCGAGGTTATACCGACCAACTCACTAGTGTATCCGGCAGAGTCTAACATTCGCTGAACATGTTCAGCTTGCCACATTGCCAAAGTAGAGGTTCTAGTCCCGATTTTGATAAGGGTCAAGATGTTACCTCCGAAAGAGTTGACTTTTCATTGATACGAGTAATCGTCTCAATTACATCATTAGCCACCCTCTTAAGAAGAATTGGATTTATCGGTCTACTGGTAGTCAATACCATCTCATCTAGATCTGCGGTTGCAAATGGGCCGTCTTGATTGCAAATCCACGTAGCGATTTCCCTGGAAAATGCCCCCATCTCAGCGACTGATTCGTCAACATGTTCGGATTGTTCCCACTGTTGTGATAGCCCTTCCAAAGTTTGATACACAAATGCCCTAAATTTGGCTTGTGTTCTATCGGTTAAGGCGGTCATGAATTTATTTTCAATATCGAATAGCAGTTCATCGCTTCGCTCAATTATCGATGAGTAATCGACCTGCTTGCTGTACTTGTGCGCAGCATTAATCCAGTATTCCATACCCATCAATCGTTGGTTGTGCGAGATGGCGTTTGGTTCTACTGAAGGAGGCCAAGAGAAGTCCATGATTGTCGCATCGTCTGAAGAGGGAATCGGGTTTGCTGCATTATACATTGGCTCAATATTGCGAATAGTAGAGATTATTATGTTTGGTTGGTGGTTGCTAGAATCCCACTCCTCGAAAGACAACAGGTTGACTTTCCGAGCAATATCTGGGTTTCTAGCCAGTGCCTTATCGGGTGAGCGTGAAATAACTGTAATATCTGTTTGGCCAAGGGCGATTAATGCCTCAACTGCTTTACAACCCATTTCGCCAAATCCGAGGATTGCGGAGGTGTTGTCTGGTGATTCCTCAATTAATTCTTCAAGTGAAGTGGTCGCTAAGTTGAGCATTGATTCTGTGGTTTGTGTGAAACCCAATTTGCGTCGAAGGACGCGATTTGCTGCGACTATGTGGTCGAAGAAATGACCGTTCCCCTCACCGACCAACCCGTGCTTCCGATGCCAAGCCACTGACCCTCGGAATTGGGACATTACTTGTAACTCGCCAATGATAAATGAGTCGAGTCCACTGCATACCTTGACTAAGTGGCGCCAAACGTCCATTCCCTTGTGGTGCTCGAATGATGCTTGTTTCATGCCTACGGTTGTCAACACGCTTGCTTCCAAATCAGCACAACTTACCCCAAAACCAACGTATAGCACTCGGTTACAGGTTGAAAGTTCAAAGAGGTCTGAGCCTAATTCTGTTTGTACTTGTTGAAGGTATTGTAATCGCTGTTTTTTCGACAGCCCTTCAGTGGTTAGATATCTAACATAGTCTACATTATCGGAATTTAATTTCATCGAAATCATGCTGACATTCATCATGAGTTTCTTGGCATCCACTGTGCTGCCATCTCTCTGCCGGACTGCATGGGTAGACATGAGTTTACTCAAGTCGATATTAGGCTGACCTAAATTATCCACTCATTTCCCCCCGGATATACTCCGGGTCGTACACCTTTATCAAGTTCGTTTTTTTTGGTGTGAAAAAGCGCAGATAGCGCGAATGTTTACTATTTTTAGAAACATAATTTTGTTGCCCAATCTATTGTGGTCTACATGGCAATTTAGATTTTAGATTGTTTACCAAAGAGACTAAAGAAAATTTTGTTATATCCACAAAATTACGCGCAGTATCGCGAAGGTAGACTCATAAAGGGGAGTTTTGTCG
>CAYPPO010000027.1:0-26766 GCA_964412625.1 uncultured Candidatus Poseidoniales archaeon | reverse complement strand
GTATGGCGCCGATTATGGGGTTCGAACCCATGACCTTGGGATTAACAGTCCCACGCTCCACCAACTAAGCTAAATCGGCATCGTTGGCGAATCACCTCTCCTTTATGAGCAATTCGGAGAACCTCTCCTTACTCGACAATTGTGATTAACCGAGATTTTGGTTCAAACTTTTGTTGTGAGATAATCAGCGAATTGCTCAAAGCAGCGCTTTCTTCCTCGGTCAATGGTTGGTTGTGATGGAATTTTAGCCAAATAAATTCTGATTCAACAAATTGACCTCTTTCGACACATATTTCAAAACCGATCTCTGGAACTATCTTATCTTCCATGGTAAACCGACCAGCACCGTGCTTACGTGCTATTTCTGCCAATACCATAGAGTGAATTTCGCCAACATAACCTGGCTGAGTGGTGCGTATTGTGGTAACATACTTACTGCTAGGCAATACTGAGGTTGGGCTCTCAATCAATGCTAGAGCAGTTGCTTCCTCAACCCCCTGTTGGGTACACATTTGTTTGAATTTCTCAAGTGCACTACCGTCTGCTATTACTTTAGCAATCATATTCTCTGCTTGCTTATGAGAATTGGCTACCCCCGCCCTCATAATCAATTCTGCACATTGTAAAACTACTAACTCCATAGTGTCGGTTGAGCCTTTGCCTTGTAACACAAGAATACTGCCTAGCACTTCTAAACTATTACCAACGAATTGTCCGATTGGATAATCCATCTGAGTGATTTGTGCTACGGTATTTATGCCAAGACCAGTTGCAGCACCAACCATAGATTCAGCCAAGGCCTTAGCATCTTCTAGTGTTTGCATGAAGGCTGCTGTACCACATTTAACATCAAGGACTAGCGATCCTAACCCCTCAGCGGCTTTTTTTGATATTATTGAAGCGGTAATAAGTGGTACACTGTCAATGGTATTAGTCACATCCCGTATCGCATAAAGTAAGCCGTCGGCCGGTGCAATTGCGTCATTTTGGGCCGCAATACAGCAACCAATTGATTCGACCTGAGCTTGCATCTGTTGCGGACTAAGTGCGCAATTAAAGCCAGGAATCGATTCTAATTTGTCGATTGTGCCCCCAGTATGGCCAAGTCCCCTGCCTGCAAGCATTGGAACCTTCAAGCCACAAGCTGCTAAGATAGGAGCTAACATAAGTGACATTTTATCACCAACACCACCGGTACTGTGCTTGTCGACCACCAGTGAATTATCTGCCCATTCAATCACCGAGCCAGAGTACATCATTCCCCTGGTGAGTAGCGTGGTTTCATGGACCGAAATTCCGTTTGCGTGGACTGCCTTTAGCCACGCTTCAACTAATTCTAACTCGATTTCACGCTGGGCAACTGCCTTGATGAATTCTTCGAGAGTGCTCTCAGTCATTGTTTGCTTGGCGGTAATTTGTTTGATTAACGACTCAACATCCGCAGAGTTCATACTATCAGCCTAATCTTCTGCTAGTCCGATCTCAACTAACCTTTGGTGAAGGTATTCGCCAGCACTAATCGATTGGTAATCAGCAGTTCCACTAGTCATGGCGATAAACTCTGGCCTTGGTGTTAAATCAATTGAGTTTCTTGGATGGACAAACATTGGCATAGAGAATCGTCGAGCAGATTTTGATGCAGGATTCACAACCCTATGGGTTGTTGATTTGAATAATCCGTTGGTCAAATTTTGAATCATATCACCAGAATCAACAATGATGTATTGCTCATCACCTTCGACCTTTATCCATGTTCCATCGTGGTCCATTACCTCTAATCCATCAGCAGTTGCGGTTACTAGAAGCGTGATGAAATTGATATCTTCGTGTGCTGCAGACCGAACTGCACCCTGCGGGACATCCTCGCCCAACGGCGGGTAGTGGATTATACGCATTATCGTATTACCATCATTGGTCATTTCCACTAACCAATCACCGTCTTTGCCGAGGTATATGCTGCATGCAGACAGCAAATCACAAGATAGAGCTTCCATTCGATTGTATAAATCGTCAACAGTTTCCTTGAATTTTGGTACTGAATCATCGGGCCAAACATTGGCTGGGTAAGACGGACTTTCTCCCGGTTTGTGGGTTCTACCAGTTTGCCAGAATTCTTTCAAGTCTGGTGCAGGGTTGTCTTTTGCGTGTTCAACACCAAACGCAGTGTAACCTCGTTGATGAGCAATCTCTTTTTGAGCGTAATTCGCTTTTTCCTCGGCGCTTAAACCAAAAAAGTCATCGCCTCTGTCGTATGATTGTTTGATCAAATCAATCGGTATGCCATGATTTTTTAACGCAAAAAAGCCAATATCTTTTAGTGAATCACCAACATTTTTGATAAAGTTATTTACGCGATTTTCATCTTTAGATTGATAGTCTGCAAAATCTATTATCGGAATACTTCTACTCATGCTAACACTCGCTGCTGAAGCCAATAGCGTATCAAATCTATGTTTGAATTAGCCAAAAAGTGGTGATTTGTTTAATCACGGATTTTCGACAGAAGCCTGACCATTTCAATATAAATCCAAATAATAGTCACTAGAACTCCAAATGCGCCCCACCATTCTGCGTTCTTTGGTGCATTCCATTTGACACCTGATTCAATGAATCCAAAATCAGAGATTAAACTCAAGGCTGCAATACATAAGATGAACACTGTAATGCCAATACCAAGTGGCCCGGACGAGTGTAAGTACGGAACTTGGAACGGTGTGAAAAAGTAAAACATTATTGATACTAGATACAGCATCATTATTGAGAAAACCATGCTACCTATCACTTTGTTGAAGGTTGGTGTTGGTCTGATTATCCTCGAGGAGTAGATAAACAACATGCTGCCAGTGATGAACAAGGTTCCGAAGGCAGCCTGAAGAATGATACCTTGGTAAAATGTTTCAAAGATTAACGACAGTGAACCAACAAATAGACCCTGCATGACTGCGTATATGGTCATCAATATGGCTGGGTTTTCCGGCCGCATAATCATCAATATTACTGCAACTACTATGCCACCAAATAGGCCGCCCCACGTCATGCCATTGATGACGCCAGCATTGCCAGCCTCTAATGCATCCAAGGCAACATATGCAGCACAAAATGCAACAACTGTGACCACCCCTAACAGATATGCCAACTTACCAATAGTGCCTTGTAGAGTCATAGTGTTTTGACCTTGAATATTTGACCAAAAGTTTTGAGTCATAACTGGATTACTCGTGGTGTAACGCATCTTTATCACGCCTGCTAACAATAAGTCCCTTGTCAATCTTACGATGTTATTGGTTATCTTGAACCTGTTCTTGATAGTATTGTGCGAGTTGTTCAATAGTCCACCCATTATCCAAATATTTCTGAATTACCTCAGCACCCCAACCGGGGAATTTAGCAAGATCTTCATCCGTAATGCCATCGCTTGCATCATTAGCAACCGCTTCACTAGCACTACCATCTAGAACTGGCATTGACCAGGATTCGGTGTTGACCGAATCGGTATTCTCAACCAACATCATTTCTTGTTCTTCCAAACTAACCAAATCTTTTGCTTCGGCGGCTTTACCTTCTAGCTGTTTGAGTATAAGGAACGCTCCGCCGGTGAATATTGCCGCAACCAACATGACAATCAGCATCGTGTTGGATCCAGTGGTGTCTTTCTCGCCATCACTAGCCTCGGCTTTGTCGGCTAATTGGTCGCTAGAACAGCCGTCTAAATCAGTCAAGCCACCGAGTTCAGTATCTGGACAGAGGTCGTTTTTGTTGGCGATCCCGTCTGAGTCGTCGTCTGCGTCTGGATCAGTAGTTTGATTTTCATCGGGCACATCAATTTCAACTTCTGATATTAAGTCACAGCCAAACTTATCGGTATCTTTTATGCCATCGCCGTCAGCGTCTGCCAGGTTTAGCGCATCGTATATTGCAACATTCTCAACACTAGAATTCAATGCAGTTCTCTGGGCCCAAGCAATCTCAGCTGAGTCGATGGCACAGTCTCCATCAGTGTCCGCCAGCAGTGGATGACCACCCTGCTTTTCCTCATCGGTGTTATTTACTCCATCACCATCTGAATCATACATATCTTCAGAAACTCCAGATGGCATTATCCGCTTGGTCCTGTTTAATCCGTTAGCGACTTCCCACTTGTCGGTTAAGGTATCTTGATCTGTATCTGTTACATTGTCCAATCGATTCCAATCAGCATGCCATGCATCAAGATAGAATTGAGTTATAGTTGCGGAATGGATGATTATACCCATCTCTCTATTTCGGTTCATCGCAGAACTTCCCATATTGATTGACGATACTAGCACGCTCTCTCCATCAACAATTATTCCTTTGTTGTGCAGTTTAGAGACATCATCATCTTCGCTCATCACTATTGCTGAGGCGTCTAATCCTTCGGTGCCATTCCAGACTTCATTGAATAGGTCAACAACCTCTTGATCGTCGTCATCCAGATATGCCCCGTTGATGATTAAATGTACCCCTACGCCATCATTGGCAACATCATGTAACGCGGCAATTATTGGGTTTTCATCACCCCATCCATATGACCAGTCAACGTCAAGAGTTTGTTGCGAAAGTAAGACCTCATTATCCGCCGAATAGATGAAATCAGTGATTTTTGTCACACAATTCTCGGGGCATGTCAATACCTCTCCAGAGACACTGGCTTGGATTGCTGGTTGAACTCCTCCACCTCCGATGGTATTTGGTGGAAAGAACTCATATGAATCATAATCACTTAGAGACATCAATTCTGACCAGTGAATATCTAGATTAAATTGTTGATCAACCATCTGCGCAACCTCTGAGTTGTCAATGATGACACTCCATTCCACATTCCCTCTCACACCAGGAGCCGGTATCGATGAGGATTTCCAGTTACCAGATGACATCCAAACACTGCTACTATCACGGACTGCAACTTTGCTGTGAAGGTATAGATATGGCTCATTACCATTGGTGTTAAACTCATAAACAGTAGCACCTGCCTGAATGAGCGTGTAAGCGAAATCATTCTTGTATTGCAAGTCGGTTTCAGACCAAATATTGCAGTTGTAGCATCCCGGATCGAGCATTAACTCTACACTTACCCCTCTTTGCAGAGCGTCTAACAGTGCTTGAACTAAATATGAGTCTTGCATTTGGTATAGTTGAATACGTAGACTTGTTTGACTGTCATCAATGAATTGCTTCAACTCCAATAATCCGTGGTGCGGTCCAATTATTGGAATGATTAGTGCTTGTGCTTCAGCAAATGTGGTTTGTAGGCACAAGGTTCCCATACCGCCGATAATAGACCAGTGGTGTTTCCAGTCATCCGCAGTATTGGTATCAGGCAAGAAAGAACATCCATCACCTCTAACATAGACGAATTCGTCGTTAGAAACGCTAGTTGTTGGAACTGATATTGCTTCACTGCCCCATCCGTCTTGACTTGCCGGCCCGCTATCAAACACGAAGGTATCAGCTAGATCGCCATTGGAATCTTTTATTGATATAGCAACACCAGTGTCCGGGATGTATAAATCCGAACAACCAATATCATCAAAGTTCAGATAAGTAGTTGCTTCGCCGAGCAATAAATTAGTATCCTGTTGGATAATCTCAGCCATTCCATCACTATCTGTTATGTCGGAGTCGTCAGCGAACACAATGGTACTTTGTGGTGCAAAGAACATATTATTGATTATTGTACATTCGTACAGAACTCCATCATTGATGCTAATTGTCCAACCGTTGAAGAATGCGTCACTATCACCGATGTTTTTGATTTGAATAAATTCGTTGTCGTAAGGCGAAATTCTAGTCATCAATACATCTTGAGCGACCGCGAAGTCAGTCGCCTGAATGTTAGCAGAACCCGGAGTTGGATATGCACCGGTAAACCAATTCTCGCCGTCTTCAGAAATCCATGAGTCACAGGTGTTGGGCGAAAGTCCCTCGCCATGGGCGATTGATGATGTTATACTTAGTCCGTCAGGATTATACAAATCTATCATATCTGTTGGCATTAAAAATGAACGTGGCAGGCTTATCAGCGTATATTCACCGGGATTAATTATTGTCGATGTCGAACTATTTGACGTTACCACGTATTGATTCACTTCATCAACGGAGGCTAGCTCAGTGATGAAATGCCGCATACTGTCTGTGTCTACACGCCATCTTGACAGGTCGATTGGAGCGGTTCCCGCGTTGTAGATTTCAATCCAATCATCATAGTTATTGCCTGATTCGTCACACCAACCAACATATTCGGTCATAATTAATTCATTAGAATCGGTATAGGTCGGCCACACGGGATTTACTTGGTTGGGAGTTGACCACGCTGGTTCGGTCCATCCAGTTATTCCAGCGGGGTTGGCTGTAGTGTATCCTGCGTGACTACTGCCCGGTGCGATTAGTGACACATTCTCAGACGAGTAATTCCAGCCGACAGTATCAACAATAGCTTCATTGGTATCGACGATTGTGATGATATCAGTGCTTTGCTTTAGGTAGAATGAATTGGTTCCATTAAGGGCGATCAAACCGACATTACCAGGTTGGATAATAGCATCTGATTGTAGTGGGAAATTGTATTCCCCTAAAGTAAAACTCCGGCTGTTCGCTGCCTTGAGTTTCCAACCGGTCAAATCCACTGCCATGGTGTCGTTATTGTACAGCTCTAGCCACTCGCCTAGTGGCCATGATTGAGCATCTGAGCCTTCGCCATCGGGTAAAATTTCACTAAATCTCACATCGACCGTAACATATGGTTCAGTTCCGGGTTCTGCTTCACCGGGAGTCATCCAATTTGATGGAATCCATGCGTCACCGAGGTTATCATAATCTCTGACCATCGAAACATTATCACCAAAATAATTGCCATGCCATGCGCTGTCAATTATCACTCCGCTGTTGTCTTTGAGTACAAGGTGTTCGTAGTAATCATGCAGGTCAAAATTATTTGACATACCAATTAATCTTCTTTCACTAGGGTTAACCTCTGTAACGCCGGTATGTGTTTGATTGTAAACCATGGTTCCAGGGTCTAAAAATAACACATCTCCTTTACCGTTGGTTATGCTCCAACCCGCAACATCTACTACTCCCGCTCCACTATTGACGATCTCAATCCATTTTCCATCCGGGAAACTTCCACTAACGTTGGTTGAAGGCAAGTATTCTGTGATGTAAACATCCGTTGCCATAGTTGGCAAGGTTTCCATCGGGTCTAGATTCGTCTGATTGGCTGTCGGGTAGGCTGAGATATACATTGAATCACTACCTGCGACTCTTGAAAGGGAAAATCCCGGTTCATTAGTTGTCCAGTTCACCTCATCACCAATTGAACCATTCGGCCAATTGACTCTTAGTTTCTCGACTGCATTGTTTAGTACTCCGCCGCTTGTTGTACCATTGACCGCGACGATTCTAGTGTGTCCTGAATTGATTATCATTGATTCCGGATTGCTAGAGTAGCCAATCAAATGTTCTTCGTCAAATTCAATTACATTTCCTACCGCATCGCTGAGGTACCAACCAGTCATGTCGATAGCAGAATTTCCTTGATTGTACACTTCGACCCATTCGCCATCGGGATATGTTGCGTTGTCAAAACTTGGCGAAGCATCAGCCATTACTTCGTTTATCACTATGTCGCCTGGGAAATATACTGGCCCAACAGGCGTACCTCCGTCGTTTGCTTCACCGGGTGAAAGAGTTCCGGATTCAACCCAGTCCGCTGCAGGATCTGAACTATCTTCGATTAGAGATACTCCTTCTGTAGGTCTTGCTGACCAAGTAATTTGATGCACTAACCCAGCAGTTGGACTGCTCAAGTTTACCATTCCATTTGTGTTTCTCATGCAAAAGCCACATGAACCGCTATCTCCGTTTCTTGCTAGTACTATGTAATCGCCTGCCGCAAGGTCCAAGTTCGATGCACCGGTTGGATAAACAACGTTATTTGTCGACATAGTTAACGCTCTACTACTGTGGTCTTCAATTGTCCATGTCGAGAGGTCGACCGTTGAGGTTCCAGAATTGTGCAATTCTACCCACTCACCACTTGTCCAATCACTAGGTCCAACGGCTCCAGTCTCAGCACCAAAGGCGTTCACTAATACCTCGGAAATACAGATATCACCAATACAGGCAGATGAACGGCTTGAGGTTTCTTGTATCTCTTGAGTTTCATCCAAAGATTGATTGTCTAGTAATGGTGCTAGGTATGAACATAGCATAATCGTGATTAGAATTATTGGGTATTTTTTGCTTAACATGCCATCTGCTCCATTTGGTTCTGGTATTATTTGTCATATGTTTGTTTTGATTTCACAGGAAACCGAAGGCATCCTGCGCTTGAGAAAATGTGTAAATCATAATTGGAACAATAATTATGCCCATGCCGTGGCTACGCCGGATACCAACTCTAGGTGGAATCAGACCTAGTATGGTGCCGATAATAAGTACTCCAATCCCAATGAATCCTGTGGTAAACCATACTAGCGCACTGACGAAGATGATAACTCCCATAACCATTTGTTGTAATGGAATGGCTGCATGCAAACGAAGCATACCTTTCCCAACAACTCGCATGATTGGCATTGCCATTAGGCCAGCGGCAACGGTTACTGCGATTAGTCTAACAAAATCAGCAGTTGGTTCTGCCGATGACCATGTATCAATTGGATACATCATCTTGAGAGCTAACGTTGCGCCAGACCTTGACCGCCCAATGATGTATAAGAAACCTAAAACCATCACGGTAACTGCTGTATTGACTGCTGAAAGTATCGCAATTACCTCTAGATCTTGTTTTGTTTGTGGTCCTTCAACACCACCTTCGGCCTCGGACAGCGCAATTTCAAGAAGTTCCTCATCAGTCATCTCAGTCAGCCTACGAGTTTCCCAGTCCATACCATATCCTTCTTTACCTTGGACTTTGGCGGCAACGTTTCTACCACCCATCACTAATACTGTTGCTTGGGATGCAGTCATTCCAGGTAGTACTCCCATTGACGCTCCGGCAACACCCGACCAGAAGCAAGGAACAAGCAGCGGTTTTGCCGGCGGTAATGCCCAGTCTTCATTTTGTGGCGGTATGTGTGAGGTGGTTGCGTAGATGTCGAGCAGATTGGCGATGCCAAACAGGCCAGCAAGACTCGGTAGTAACAAACTAGCATCCGGGATTCCAACCGGAGATCTTGCCGGGAGGCTGAAGACAGCCCAGCCATAGAAACCAGAGAGCAAGAAGAAGCCTGTAGCAGCCAGAAATCCAGCAAACCTGCTGTCCGTTGCTAATTTATTCATCGATAATCTTCTCATCCACTTTGGCCAGTCCAATCTCGTGGTTTCAGTTGCCAGCAATAGGAAAGAAATTCCCAGCAGGAGGAAGAAAATAATGTTCCGCAAGTAGTCATACCATCCTAACTCATCACCAAACGCAATTCTTGCGACAATGATTAGCGGCAGCGACAGAAATAATCCAAGTTGTGAGCCGCGAGCTGACCACGCAACCCCTCTTGGGGCATTGCCTGATAGCAGCATTCTGTGTCCCGGCAATAGTGATAATGCTGTATCACCATCAGGTGCCCCTAGTAATGCTGATGGGATGTAATTTAGGAACGTGTGCACTGTCCCCGTTGAGACAATAATTGCTGCCACGGCAGAAAGTGGGATTCCCCAACTTAGAAACACGGGCGATAATGCTAGTAAAATCAACGCGACATTGTTGACGTGAAAACCAGGTATTAATCCGGTAAGTGAACCCATTGCAACGCCAAAGAATAGGGCAAACAACAGCCAACCAAGATCGAGGAAATACGCTTCTAACATGCTAAATCCTCAATAGTCTGGATATGTATCGTTGTCTTCTCGGTCGTTTTCACCATCGCCGTCAGTGTCGGGATTAAACGGATTTGTACCATACAATGACTCCAAGTTGTCTGATAGTCCATCATTATCAGTGTCAATAACATCTGCATTAATCAAATGATAAACCGTTGCAACTAACTCAGGGTCCTGCACTTCCATCAGTCTGCCATTCCAAACATGCGAATATCCTGCATGCACATTATCTGTGCCGATTATCGTATTGTTATTTGGCGATAATCTGATACTTTGATTAGTCCCATCCCTCTGCAGCCACCAGTCCCCATTCTCGTCTTCAACAGCGATGCCCGGTACATTCACCATTTGATTACGAGAATATCCCCATTGTGACGCTCCTTCATCCCACAACAGATTCTTTGCATCGGGCGCTTCGCCGAGTTGGTAGTCATGTATTTGTAACCTAATCGCCATGTTGGTGTCATCCCAAGTTACGGAGACATTGGCGGTAATTGCTTGACCAGCCTCTATCCACTGAGTTGAGGTTTGCGCAGGAAACGTAGCGTATATCTTCGTTTGTCCACGATAGTCTATTTTGTCCACCAGCCATCCACTTACATCTTGCACGCTTGGTTCGATGGCATACCTGACAAACGCGCTGATGGTGTAGCGTGTATCAGGTTCGTCGATGAGTCTTATTGGGTCACCAGATAACAGAGCAAGCAAATCAATGATGTCTTCTGAATTAATCAGATTACCGGTTGGTGTTCCTTCGCTGGAATCAACACACCAACTAGAGTCTGCCTCGGACCACATCAATCTGCCTTGTACATCCCTGAACTCATTGTGAAGGGATGCGGTAGTGTGTTCATCAATATCTGCTTGACTAGGCTTAAGGCAAATCATGATGCCACCTGGGCCTCTCAACTGCCACTCCTCGCCAACCGTAATGTAACCAGCAATTTTCACAAGATTGCCCGATTGATAAGACCACGTGGATTCTTCGCCCCAATTTAGTCGAATTATTTCAACGGGGTGATTCCGGTCAACCAAAATTTCCGGTCCTTGAACAGACATTACCCAATTCATATCTCGCTGATTGTAAGAAATGGTTCCAGTAACCTGTATCTTTGAAGATGATTCAATCCAACTACCAACCTTTGACCTAATATTGAGTTTTATTTGATGTTCTGCGTTACCATATGACGGGTGGTCTCGTAAATCTGCAGAAACGAACATTTCGTCTGGCGGTATGGATTCACCAATGTACCCGGTTAAGGTAATGATTTCATCTACATATTTCTCTGGGTCTAGGGCAACGTCAAGGATCGAAAGTTGGATAATGTCAGGTATGTCATCATCATCCCATTCCATCGCTCCTGAACCAACCGCGGTCATGTAGATATTACCTTCGAACTCCATTACCTTTCCAGTGATGATTACATTGGTGCCAATCGGTGGTATTTCAGCCGGCCTACTCCACCTAGCCTCAACAACCGCAGTTCCGTCGCTAACAATTACGTGTGTTTCCCAGTCGCCGGAATTCCATGGATCCTCTCGCCATGAAATAATTTCACCCTCTACTTTGACAACCTCGTTTTTGTATTCAATCAAGTCTTCCATTTCCACAATGTCGGGTTCTCGAACCATCGCGTAATAATTTAATACAGCAACTAGGAAAATAGCTAGTGTGAACATCACCCAAAGCTGCTGACCTCTAGTTGCAGGATCGTCATCTGTAATTTTGTTCATTATGCTCTTCAGCACATCCGCCATGATTATTGGTATTCAAACAGTCTTTTAGTCATGTTTGAAGGATTTGTCCATATCTTACGCGGCCTTTTTAAACACTAATCCGAGCGATGTGTGGGGATGGAATGAGAGAGCGGGTGATTCGTGACGAAATTCACAAGGACATTCTTGTGCCGTTTCAGCATGCTAAAATTATCGATACCAAAGAATTTCAGAGACTTCGCTCAATTCAACAATTATCAACTTGTGAGTACGTTTTCCCCGCAGCAAATCATAACAGATTCTCACATTCTCTGGGCGCTTACCATCTGGCTAGAAAGTTGACAAATTTGATTCAAGATGTCCAGCCGGGGATGATCGATGATGAAGATGCTGAACTGGTACAACTTGCAGCCCTACTGCATGACATTGGACACCCACCGTTTTCCCACCTGCTAGAAACTCCGCTAGTTTTTGCTACTTATCATCCACATGAACATTGGGGCAGACTGATTTTAGAGTCCGAAGAAACCGAAATTGGCAAAGTCGTAGAAGAGGTACTGGGTAGTGAGAGACTTGCGAGATTGTTTGCCATTATGGATGGCCAATCTGAGCATGACGGTAAACCCATTCCACATTTCATGCGGGAAATAGTATCCTCGCAACTGGATGTCGATAGAATGGACTACCTGGTTAGAGACCAAGCCAATACTGGCGCTCAAATAGGCGGTTTCGACATTGACAGAGTGTTTAGAGCACTTCGTATCGGGGATGATGGTCATTTCCACATCAAAACTTGGGGTTTGCCGGCCGTTGAGGCCTATTTGGTTACGAGATATCACATGTACAATCAAGTATACTTCCATAAAGTGAACATGCTTACTCAAAACTACCTTGTTAAAATGTTGGCCAGAGCGAAAATATTGGCTCAGAATGGGGAATTACAACTTGATAGCAAATTGGAGCACATGCTGTTGAATAGTTCACTAAACCCACAACAGTATGCACAATTAAATGACTCACACATAAAAGTGGTGTTAGACGAATGGTCAAAGCACGGGGACGAATTACTGTCTCTATATGCTGGGAAATTATTGTCGAGGCGAGAATTTCACAAGTCTCTGAGAATTGACACTCTTGACATTAGCATGGTAGAAACAGTCAAGAATAGATTAGAGGAATTTATTCAAAGCAAGGGTTATGATCCAGAAATTCACGTCCTTTACGCAACAATTTCAAAACGAGGTTATTTGCCTTATGAACAAGGAATCATATTAGAGGACGGTAGGGATGTATCGGAACACTCTGCGATGATTCGTTCGTTATCTCTACCAAATGAGAGAGCGATGGTGTTTGTTCCTGAGGCGGTACGTGATGAAGCAGAACTAGCAGTTAGGGAGTGGATAAAGCCCAGTCAGTCATCACTAACACAATTTGGTTAGTTGGAACATTTTATGACTGAGCGGCATGACGGTCGGCCACGGGCCTGTAGCTTAGTTGGTTAGAGCACCCGGCTCATAACCGGGCGGTCAAGGGTTCAAATCCCTTCGGGCCCACCAATCTTAATCCTAATTTTTTGTTAAATTTGTATCCATATCCCCAAAATGGTTATGAGGGTCACAGAACTGGGAGTGTTGATAGGTGATTCTATGTCAACTGTAAAGCGTGCTTCGTTCCTCTTAACATTGTATATATTTTCTATGCTTGCTGTGGCTGCTCCAGCGGCAGCACAAAACCCAACCCCAACGGCGGCAATTTCAGTAACATGTGCCCCATCGAACATCAATGTAGAAGTAAAACCAGGTTCTACTTATTCCGGATTTACCACATGCACTGCAACTAACCCAACAGCATATCAAGAGAAAATAAGCATCAATGTACAAGCAGATGGTCTCGCCACTGCAGCACCGGGTGACATGTATGTGGGCGCTAGCGACTCAGTAGACTTCCAGATTTCGGTTAGGGCAACTCCATACATGAGGATGGACGCAAGAACTCTGTCGGTATCTGCAACAGTACAGGAGATAAACGGCTTCCCGCCAGCGAACTCAGCCTCGTCAAACAACAACATGATTGTCAACATCATGCAATATTCCTTGGTACAAGTAGAAGCGACCGAACCATTCGTTCAACTAATGCCAAAGACGGACAAGATTTTCGAATTCAAAGTTTACAACCTTGGTAATCAACTGGACTTCATGAAAGTTGGAGTAACTGACAATTATCGTAAGACACTGGAAGAAAGCGGATTCACTATTACGCTTCCTGCTGTAAAGAAGCAAGTCGATGCAACTCCGACTCCAGCCAGCGTTGAGGTCAAGGTTAGAACACCTAAGACTCAAGGCTGGAGCGACGCATACCACGTCTTAGATTTCTACGCCGAATCTGAGTTCGCCTGTAACAACGGTGGCTGCATCACTGAATCACAAATGATCACAGTATATGTTAGAGGCATTTACCTACCAGGTTTTGAAATAATCCCAGCGCTATCGATGATTGCCCTTGCAGCAGCAGTTGCAGGACGCAGATTCATCAATATTGATGATGAAGAAGAAGAACTGCGAGATGCTGCGCCTGGTCTTTGAGTTGCCACAAGAACTGGTTAAACAAACAGTTTTCGATGCCAGCAGGCGTTTAATTCATAACATAAACCCGTAGTCCTCAACTCCGGGGACAAACTATGGGTGGACTACTAGACAAAGCAAAATCTGCATCATCAGACGAGAAATCGACAACTAAGTCGAAAACTGAGAGTGCTACACTGCTATCTGGCGAGGTTAAATCAAAAAACTCGAATGCTGCAACAGTTGCTGTTCAGCAAGATGGGCCTGATATCCCAATGATTCTCAACATCGCTGGATGGGTTATAATTGTCCTTGGGGCAGTATTCTCGCTCCAAGGTGGCGGATTTGGACTAATTGTAGTCCTTGTAGTACTGGCGTTGGGTATTGGTTCGATCGTACAATCGCAAAGAATGACCGGAGGAATTTCCCCGGTTAAGACGGGAATCTCTGTTGCCCTTGCGTTTGTTATTGCAGTCGGGCCGTATGCCGCCATCATGATAGTGCCAACAAACGCATCAATGGCCGTGACAGAAATCACCATTGATGAGGACGAGGATGTTATTTCATTCGTAGTTAGAGGTAGCTTTTCTGAGGCAGATGCTAAAGTTTACGCAGATGGAACAGAGGTCTGGTCAGGTAGTAAATCAATGGCTAACGATAGAGCAAGTTTCGATGTGTCAATTTCGACAATTTTCCAAGGTAATTCCCTAGATTATACCGCTAACGTTGTCAAGGAGTATACCATTGAAGTAGAATCGTCAGACGGTCAAAAAATCACCACTGATATCGACCCAGATTTCACTACTAGAGAGGTATTAAACTCTGCAACTAGAGTTTCTAAGGTTTTGAAATCCTCAACTAGTGGTAGCGGCGGAGGTACATCTTCTACCGTTACAGATGGATTGACTATAGAAGCAATTGTTGGTCTCTTTTCTCCGTCTGAGAGCGAACAAGATGGAGGCGGACATACGCTGGACAATCTTGGTTTAATTCCTGTAACCTCCGATTATAGTTTCAAAATGACAATCAAGAAAGGTAGCAGTACGAAATATGTCATGCCAACAGTAACAGTAAATGGTTTAGATGCACAGTGGTCTAGTTCACTATCCGGTACCCAAACTGGTAAGGCGAATGGATGGCTTGGTATGCCAGGTACAGCATTGAACGATTTAAGTACAGAATACTTGCAAAAGGATGATTTCTATGATGGCTCAGGTTGTTATACATTCGAAATAGAGGTGACAAATCAATTCTATGCAGGAAACACAGCTACATCTTACACTTCAACCAGTAGTTGGGAATTAGATTTGCATCCAGAAGATTCCACCCAAGATGGTGAAATGACAACCTGCTGAGGCCGCTAGTTTGTCGAATTGGCTTTTTCTTGGCTTGGCAATATTTTCAGAAGTATTGGCAACATCATTCTTGAAATCATCAGAAGGTTTCACCAAATTGTGGCCTTCGGTAATTGTTTTCGCTGGATATATGTTGGCGTTCTATTTCCTGTCATTAACTTTGGAGACTATACCAATTGGGGTTGCTTATGCAATTTGGTCCGGCGTAGGAGTGGCATCAATTACCCTTGTATCGGTAATTGCATTCGATCAAAAAATCGATTTTTCCGCGATTGTAGGAATCGGTTTAATTATCATTGGTGTGATTGTACTGCGAGTTTTTAGTGATGCTAGCGTCGAGTAATTTTGTGATACTATGCCCTTGGATGATATTAGTAACAGGATGTTTAGTAAGCCAATCCGGTCGGGTAACATTTCAAGAATGAAAACGATTCACCGGAGTTATGGAAGAGCGTAAACGTGCCTTAATCGCTCTGCTTTTGGTTGGTTTAGCCCCAACGGTTTCGATCTTCATTTCATTTGGTACCGACGGAGGTATCATTTCCCAAATTGCATATGTTCTTTCTAAATTATGGCTAGTTGTGGTCCCATTGATTTGGTACTTGAAAATAGATAAGGGTCAATTATCATTATCCAAGCCTAAGCAGGGTGGCTACTCTGTAGCTGTAGGATTAGGGTCAGGAATGAGTGCTTTGATTTTACTCACATGGTTTATGCTCGGCGATAAGATTGATGGAAGTCTGCTAAGAGATGCTGTTGAGCCAGTTGGCTTGTTGGATGTTCGTTTGTACATCGGTGGAGTAATTTACTGGACGGTGTTTAATTCGTTGCTAGAAGAATATGTCTTCAGATGGTTTCTAGTCGTCAAGTCAGAAGCTCTGGTTGGCACAGGGGCTCCAGCGATTTTGCTGTCGGCGTTTATATTTGTCATCCATCATACATTCGCCCTGTTATTTTTTGGTTTTCCTTGGTGGGCCAACTTACTAGCTAGTGTCAGTTTGTTCATCGGCGGTGCCATTTTTTCTTGGTTATACATTCGGTATCGAAGTGTTTGGATGCCTTATATCGCTCACGCTATTTGTGATATTGCGGTGTTTAGCATTGGGGCTATGATTATATTTTGAGTGATAATTAAATCATTCACTAGAGGCCGTTTCTGTAGAATCTTCAATATCCTCAGTTTCGTAATCCTTTTCCTCTGCAGTAGCCATTTTTTTGGCTGTTGTTCTAGTGTAAATTACGGTTGCAATGATTATTACAATTACAATTGCGGAATATAATATGATAGGAGCATCTTCTCTATCCTCTGCCTCTTTGAAGGAAACCAGTTCTGAGTCTGTCCCAGAAGCAGAAGTTAAGTCATCTGCTAAGGAATTGAAAAATAGTGGGATTGAGACTTTGCAGTTTAGCGACTTAGCTCCAGAGGCATTTGCATACCACACTGCTGGTATATCTTTGGTTTGACCTGCATCAAGGCTAACGAACATTGTTGCCATATCTGCCTCATCCACACCTTCATAGCATCTTATGTTAGTTGCCACATCTACTGTTCCCGAATTGGTGACAGTCAGCATAACTCCCAAGCCCTTGTCTACTGTACCTTGAGTGTCTTCTGGAGCAACTTTGTCAATTTGAACATACGGTAGCGCAATGTTAGCGGCATATGTTGGAGTGGTTGGTGCAGGATTCAAGGTGACTGAATAATCTCCATTCCAAACACTTGTGCCTCCGTTGAGAGTAATCATAACCATACCAGATTCTTGATGGAGCACTCCAGAGCTGTCAACCCACTCGGTCATTCTTAGGTACTTACTCACAGTTGGATTATTGTTCTGTCCTAAATCAATTGCTCCGTTGGCATCAAGCATCAAATCTCCATTGCTGGCTTGATATCCCAATCCTTCGTAGTGGACACTGGCCGGTGCATCCTTTAAGTTGGTAGTTATCACTCTTTGAGATAACAATCTAATCCACATGTCGGTTGGACCACCTGTGCCTGACATTGAATCAGTGTCAAAATCAATGGTTGCAGTATCATGAACAATTATGTCCTCATAAGTTCTGCTACCATTCATTGTACTAGTTTCCATGGCGATAATTGCACCATCGTTGACATTGATTGGTGAGCTCCACGAAAGTGTGCTGTTAGCAAAGGTGCAAGATCCTGAACAGATAATGTCAGCATCAGAGATAGTGCCCCCATTAGAGGTTAAATCTCCTTGAATGTCAATCGAAAATGAAGCTTGACCTTCCTCAGTTTTCAAAACTCCATTATTGTGATTCCATTCATCAGCATCCAGTGTGTATATTGCGCCGTTACTGTCAAAGGCTTGGATTGAATCTACCCACACAGGGAATTGCCAGAACCCTTCGAAGCCAACAGTTACACTAGCATCATCAAAATTTACAGTAAAGTCAAGATATGACTGCCCTGTCCAAGTTAGGTTTTCACCCGCAGCTATGACGTATACTTCCATCGAAGTGAAGTACTCCTTGGCCATGTTAACTCTCAAGGTACCAGAATCGATTAGACCGCTAAAATACGGTTCTAATATTGTATTTTGATAGACTTCCATGTATACCTCATTGTTAGAATCAAGGGCATTTAACTGACCATTGAGAATCAAGCTACCGCCCTGTTCTATGGTAATTGTGCTGTCGGTTGCAACATCGATATTTGAGTCAATAGTTAGCACTCCGCCACTACCAACAACGACGTCACCATCCAGCGTTGCATCACTAGTCCAGACTTCAGAACTAGTGATTGTTTGAGTCGAGCCATCATTTTGAGCTTCTGCAATAGATGTTGGTATTAACAAAACAGTCGCAGTCATCATCAGTGCTACTAAAGCAATACTTGCACGCATGCATGTCACTATTTCATGCCGTTCATGAAACCTTTGCCGTTTTGGTACCAAAGATTGCAGTTAATAGGGTACATCTTTCCAGCCGATATAATAACCAATCAGATTGAAAGAACGATGGAGAATTGGAGTGATGACAATCATGATTAGCATTGGAACAATTAGTTCACTCTGCGAAAGCAGTGAACCTCCAAGGAATAATTGACCCCATAAAAATACCATGATGGCAAATGGTAAGGTATCGAGTAGTGGTGCTTTTGATGAAACATCACCCTCTCTCTTGAGTCCCCTTCGGCGTTTGAAAAACGAACCTGTGCTATCGCCAATTAAGCAAGCAAAACCAAGGAATGTGCCAAGAATAAATGCCGAGAGTTGGATGGAACCAACATCAAACCAAGTCCCTTCATAACCGGTCAATGGATGGGCAAAAATACTCGACTCAATCGAATCATTATTCGGTACATCACCCATTGCCGACACGATAATCATACACAAAATTCCAGATGTCAATGAACCACCGATTAATCCATTCCAGGTCTTTCCATCGCCTAGGATTCTGTTACCATCTCGCCAATTCTTCCCACCGTCTATCGGCCAAGGTCCATACCCAGTTTTTGGTAGCCACTTGCCCCACATCATGGCAAATGTGTTGGCCAAAAACCCAGGCAAATACAGCCACAAAGTCATGATGCTCAATGAAATCAGGCCCATATCGAGGGCGGTATCATTGATTGTTTGCATGGATTACCGTTTAATTGAAGGCACTTAACATTTGACAGAGTAAATGTACTATTTCAGTAAAATAGATTATCAATCGTTTGCTTCGACACCAATTCATGGCCGGCAATCGCGTTCTTGTGATAGGTGGAGGCGGTAGAGAACACGCCTTGTGTTTAAGTTTGAACAACTCAAGCAAAGTTTCGCAGATATTTTGCAGTCCCGGAAATGCCGGAACAGCCATGCTAGCAAGAAACGTTGATTTGTCGAATGGCGATGGTTCTAACATCGCCGAATTTTGTCGACAAGAATCGGTTGATTTGGTCGTTGTTGGACCAGAGGCGCCACTTTGCGATGGCCTGGCAGACATTTTGATTGAACAAGGCATCTCGTGTTTCGGCCCCGTAGCCAGTTTGGCAAATTTGGAAGGATCGAAGTTGCATGCCAAAGAAATAATGCAACATGTAGGTGTCCCAACAGCAGGATTCAAAATTCTTGACAAAACTTCTGATATTGACGCTGCGCTCGATGATTATTCCGATAACCCCTGGGTCATAAAGCGCGATGTTTTGGCAGGTGGGAAAGGAGTTGTAGTCACTGAAGATGTTGAAGAAGCGAAACGCTTCATTGAATCTTCAATCGTTTCGGATGACAAGGTTCTGCTGGAAGAATTTCTGCCCGGCGAAGAAGCCAGTATGTTGGTGGTCATGGACGGCTCTGGCTATCTCTGTTTGCCAGCAAGCCAAGATCACAAGCGGGTATTTGACGGCGATAATGGACCCAATACCGGTGGGATGGGGGCTTATTGTCCAGCGCCAGTTGTGACAAACGAGATTCAGGAAAAAGTGGTCTCGAGAATCGTGGAGCCGATGTTTGAATATTTGTCGAATTGTGCAGTGCCTTATCGCGGCGTTTTGTATGTTGGGTTAATGATTACCGCAGAAGGTGACCCAAATGTGGTTGAATTTAATGTACGATTTGGAGATCCAGAATGTCAAATCACTTTGCCACTTATCAAGACAGATTTGTTTGATCTACTGATGCATGCTGCCAACGATTCGCTCAATGATTTGGTAGTTGAGTTTCATGATGCGTTCGCGTTAACAGTAGTTCTAGCATCGGAAGGTTATCCCGCCAATCCGGTGAAGGGTAGAAAAATCATCGGGTTAAATCCTGCAATCCCGGCCTTGGAAGTGGGTAGTAGTTGGATAAATTTTGCCGGAGTAAAAAAATCCGCTGAGGATTACCTTGCTAGTGGCGGTAGAGTGCTATCTTGTAGCGCTATGAGCAAATCTTTAGCCAGTGCAGCAGAGTTGGCATATGAATTAATAGAATCAGTTTCTCTAGAAGGCGCTCATTATCGAACCGATATCGGAGGAAAAGCTCTCTAAACTTACAATCATTTTTTTACTAAAAAAACGCTTACTGCGAGAACATGAGGTCCTACCTTGTGCGTCACAGTTAAAAGAGGTTCTAGAGTGGCCAACCTGCTCCAGCCTTTAGGCTGTCGCGAAACACCGATGAGGGAAATAAAATGGAAGAGAAAACAACAACATTGCGAAACTCTCCAGCACCAATGCTAGGATGGCTTATTGCGCCATTAGCAGTGATGCTGGCAATCGCTGCAATAATGGTCGCAGGCATAGACTTCGACCTAAACTTGGATAATGTATCGCCTCTGCTAATTGTAGCATTTGGCGCAATCTTGGGTGTCACCCCAAGAATACTCAAGGAAAATGGTGCTGTAAATCTCTCTTCCTCGGCACTTTCCCTTGCAATTTTGGGTGTAATTATGGTCGGACACCAAGCGATTGTTCACTTGACCGACCAAGGCGCATTTACTGCGTTACAGTTCCTTGTAGTCGCCTTTGGAGTTTACTTCTTTGATTCAAGAGGTCGGCACGAATTTGCGACTATACTCACTTTCGGGGTTATTGGTATCAACGTAGGCATGATTGCTGCAGGCTCATACAACACTGAACTTGCCACAATTTACACCATGCCAGATGAAACCTTGATGGATACATTAAACCTGCAAAGGCAAGCACTTGGCTACATATTCTTCAGTTACATGACGATATTTGTTGCGCTTGGTCTGTTGGTTGCAGTACTTTTCAGAGGAGTGATAAATCCCGCTGGAGAAGAGGGCTGGTTCTCAGCGATTGCGGCACATGATGGTGGTTACAACAAGTCAACTTTGCCGATACAAATCGCAACGTTGGTTTGGATTTTAGCCCATGTTGGTAGCTTGTACCATTTCGAATCGGTATCTATGGCAGATAAACTTGGGGTCACCATGATCGATGGCTATCATGGGCATTTCGGATTTTGGGGTGCCTTTTTTACTGGCATTATTGCTATGGTTGTTGCGGGCATGGCCTCGGAAAAATGGTACACTCGTTCAATGTTTATTGGTTCAATGTGGCTGCTTTACCTGGTCTCATCATGGTATGAATCCGGTATGTGGGAATCAGAGCAACTTGGCGGTACATGGGGCGCATTAATATGGCTTGGATTTACATTCTTTATTTGTGTTGGAATATACATGATTTCAACCCACGAGAAATATGGTGGCTGGGCAAATTTAGATGACCATGAATCTAGTGGCGCTAGGAAGTTTTGGGATGCTCACTGGGCAAGCCTGATGGTCGGTGCAGCATTCTTCTTTGGGTTAGTTATCAGGGTTCAGTGGTACATCGTGCCGTCTATGAACGCATTCGGCACCGGAACTTGGGACATGACCGGTGGTTCTGACCCATGGTACATGAAAAGAGTTGTCGATTACATCCTAGCCAACAATGCACACCTAATATTTGATGCTGACAGATCTTACCCACTCGGTGGTGTTAACCCGCGTCCTCCATTGTTCACGTGGTCGATTGCCATAGTGGCAATGTTGCTGGAGCCAATGCTGGGTGATGATGCAGTATGGTATGCAATACTTGGTCTTCCAGCAATTTACGGCGCACTAACAATCCTACCAATCGCAGCACTTGCCAAAGATAACTTCGGTAAGGCGACTGGAGTAGTTGCTGCTTGGCTGATTGCCTTCATGCCTGCACACGTATCCCATTCTACATGGGCTCTTGCTGACCACGATGCTTTTGTCATGCTATTCATCTCGATGGGATTCATGTTTTGGTTCAAGGCAATCAAGAATTCAGGCAATGAAAGATTGACCAAAACCTCATCACCAAAAATCGGTGCGATACTTTACTCATTCTCAGTTGTGGCCCGAGAAAAGCGTAGAGCCATGGCATTTGCAGTCTTAGCCGGGGTTTCCTTTGGCGTTGCCTCACTCGCGTGGAAAGGTTTCGTTGTGGGTCCAAGTATCCTGTTCTTGGCATACTTTGCTCAGGTAGCGCTTAACATGTTTAGAAGAAAAGACTCAACAACCCTCAATGCTCTTTTCCTTGCAATGTTATTCTCTAATTTGATAATGTCTTTGCCATTCTACGGACATCCTCAGATGGCCTTAATCCTTGATGGCACAGGATTACAACCGTTCCTGTTCATCCTTGGATTTACCATTGCCATTTCCTACGTTACTACCGGTTTCCGCGACAAACCGTGGTTGTTGGTGCTCGGCACATTATTTGCTGCTGCAACAGTTTTCTTCACAATCCTGTTCGTGTTGAAACAACTTGAGTACAGTAACGCTTGGGATGTATTGTTTACTGGTAGTGGTTATTTCACCAAGACCAAGATTTTCGGTACCGTTGCTGAGGCTAATGCACCAGACCGAGGACAGTTGTTTGCGCAATTGGGTCCAATAGTGTTAGTGTTGGCGCTAACTATGGGATTCTATGCTCTCTACTCAACGTTCAGAAACAAGAATCAATCTCACCTATTCTTTGGAATTTGGATATTTGTTGCGACATACATGTCATGGACTGCAGCTAGATTTATGTTTAACGCGACACCTGCTGTAGCAGTTTTGGGTGCATGGGGTATCGTTGCCTTGTGGGATAAAGCGAACTGGAAAGGCCTAGTCAGAACTTGGAAGAAGTTTGGGGTTAGAACTCCTGCAGATCGTATTACTGGTGCTAGAAAAGCTGTCTGGCGAACCCCATCTTTCTCTGCAATTCTTTTGATAATTGTGCTTCTCGGTGGTCAACAATTCACCTATGGTTTAGATTCCGCAATACCCGGTTCGGATCCTTCTGAGGATGACCTCGATGAAGACATCTACAACCTAATTCCAGATGCACTACGATGGGAACTTGCTGGGTTCTCAGTTTTGGATAGCAGCGCTTATTCAGGCAACTGGTATTTGGGTTCATTCGGCTCGGGATTCAACGATCAAGGTTGGAATTCAGCATATGATTGGATGACTGAACAAGATGCTCAGATGCCTTATTCCCAGCGGCCGGCTTTTGTTTCATGGTGGGATTACGGTTTCCAAGCGCTTGAAACAGGGGCCCATCCATCAGTTTCAGACAACTTCCAGTCGGGTATTCCAGCTTCAGGAAACATGCTACTCGCAAGGTCTCAAATCGACCTAGTTTCAATGTTTATCTGGCAACTTGCGATGGGTGACATACGTTACACACAGATAAATACGGGAGATTACGAACTGACAAACGGCTTTGAAAATATAGTTGAATCACATCTAGATGATGACCAATACGAATTATTTGTCACCATTCTAGAGGAGCGAGATTTTGATACAATGAAAGAATATATTGACAATTATGCATTCACGGTAATTCAAAGCAACGAAGCTCCACAAGTTCAAGAAAACAGCAAGAAAGTAATGGCAAGTGGCTACCATCGAGTTGATGGTATTGCAGATACATCAACGTTGTACTACCGATTGTATCAAGACGGAGAAAGGATAATTTGCGACCCAGAGGTTTCTACTTCCTGTGTTGATGGAGACTGGTCCGACTTTACCGAAGCAAACGAAAGCTTTGGTGAGGATCTCCGGTCTGACCAAGAAACAAAATATGAGACTACACACTATATCTTTGGTGATTACTGGTATACAAACGACCTAAGGGATGAGTTTGCCTCAGTTTCGACACACATCCACCGACACAATACAAGACTGGCCATGACTGTACAACTACTCAATGACGTAATGTCGGATTCACAAGTAGTTGACCTGTACGATGATTTGATTGGTATGGACAAATATTACCATGTTCAAGATTATGAGGGCTTACCTGGTGACACGATATCTCGAGACCACGAAATTAGATATTTTGCCATAGACAACAGGCTTTATCCTCGAGCCGGCAGATATACTGCAGATTATACTTACAATCAGGGTCAGCCAATGGGTATTTTTGGTGCACCAACTATCTTGAGTGGTCAAGATATTTCCACTTTCATGGATGAAGTCTATGAGACCACTAGAGGGACTAGAAACTTCGAGATGACCAGAGCAGAAGTCGACGATGCGATGACTAATGATTTCCTCGATCAGCAAGCTGGTTTAGATATTGACCCGTTGCAAGTGCAAGATGTGAGGGTTGATCACAATCCACAATTCTTCAACACCATGCTTGCTAGAACATACATTGGTTACGGAGCCTCATCATTAGGTGTCGATTCTGGTTTCTCCAACCCACAACCTGCACAGCACTTCGGTCAATCGGGTAGCCCGGGATCAATTCTACAGCAAGCAGTACCTTTACCCGGTGCGATGACTAATCACTTCGTTATTGCAAATTGGTACGATGAAGATAATAATTTCTCCATTGGTTCGGCCAACACTCTGGTAAAGATAATGAAATACTATTCTGGTGCCGAAATCTCGGGTTCAGTAACAATGAGTGACAATGGGCAGCCACTGCCAGGTGTTCGACTACTAATCGAGCGAGATGCCTTTTCCGGTGAAGAATCAGTTGATCTTGATGAGGACACTTATTGGATTCCGATTGGATTTACCGACGCTGATGAAAATGGTGAATGGTCTTTCCTCGCACCAGCTGGTAAGATTCGAGTTTCCGCCTTTGTCGGAACATTCGATGCTGAACCTGCCAGAGCCACTATCCTTGACGGAAGTTATGCACAGGGCATCAACGATTTGTTGACCGAGCAAAATGATAACCGACAAGTGAACGCAGTTACTGCAATTTTGGGTAATGTGGCAAACATGACTTGGCTAGGTGAAACCCAATACAACGTAACTGGAGAACAAGCAAACCGAACTGCAGCATTCAGTGATTCGATGGACATTGAAGTAGAAAGTAGTGGTATTTCAGGTCAATTAACTTGGACGGGTGATGAATTATTCGACGGCCAGCCAATTGTTGACACTGAAATAATCTTAAGAAACTTACACGGAGTCGTCGAAGATGAGAACATCATCACCACAAACGGCTCCTTTGTTAGCGAAGAAAGCAGAATAATTCAAGGAACTGGCCAAGCAACATTTACTGAAAACGGCACTTTTGAAAGCGAAGGTTTGTCATCGGTTACCAATTTCTATGGAACTTTTACCAGAACAATAGGCGATGGTAGAACGTTCGTTGCTAATGGTACATGGAATGGTAGCGGAGAGATCAAGGCATCATGGATAGAGTTACCAGTTGATTTCAACACTGATTGTGATGTTGATACTAATGATTCAACTATCATCACTATGCCTGAAAATGAAACCTTGTGTCTGAAAGATGATACTGGTGATTTGCCAGTCTACCTAATCAATGGAGAAATTTTTGCTAATGGAAGGTTTACCTCTAGCGGTATCACCACTTTGGTTCAAGAACACGAGGGTGCTTCATTCGACGGCATCGGTGACTTTGCAGGAACTGGTACCTTCAATGGGACAGGTTTGTTTATCGGCGTTGGTGAATTTTCCGGAGAGATGGTGGAACCTGGTTCTTTCTATCGAACCGGCTTAACTCCAGGTGAGTATGAAGCGTTTGCAGTACTTGAAAACGGGATAGAGGTTAAGTTACCTGACACAGTGAGCGTATCAGTTAATCCGTCATTTGACCTTAACTTACAAATTCCAGGCTCGCTAATCACCGGAGATATAGTAGATGAAGCAGGAAATCCATTAGAAAATGTAACATTTGAATGGTTTGAGTCTTCGCTAGGTGAGGAATCAATAGTTCATGTAACAACTGACGAACTAGGCAACTATTCGTACGGCCCGATATATACAGGAACTTATCAATATAGAGTTGACATTGACAGCGATGGTTTTTACGAGCTAGATAGCGTAATTTCATTCGGTGATGAGGCTCAAACATTCACCCCAATATCCATGATTGGAGCAAGATATGATGCAAACATAACCTTGGTTTCTCCGGTTAACGAGACCGGTGAAAATCTGGTAGATTTAGCCTTGCGCAATATATCCTTCATACCAATAAATGCAATTGGCGACACGGTTACGACCACATCAGATGAAACCGGGGCAGTATATGTTGAACTTGCGCCTGGTTCGTATCAGATTAAGGATTCAGCATCTGAAGACTATGTGTTGTTTTCAACAATTGACATAATTGACGAGGATCTAACTACCGAAGCAGCATATGCGAAGTCTGTTACCATCACCGGAACAATTCTTGCCTACACTACGCAGTACAACGAGAGTTGGGATGAAAACGATGAGCTGACCAACAGCACACCAGCGTCCGGAGCCGTTGTAGTGGCGACAGCCGGTGACCTGCAATTTACCACTGAAACCAATTTAACAGGAGAATTTAGTATAGAATTACCAGGTGATAGAGACTATCAAATTATAGCAAGAAATAC